>NZ_JBLXIB010000007.1:0-202438 GCF_048269745.1 Zunongwangia sp.
CTTCGTGTCATAATACAGTAAAATTAAAGTTATTTTTGAACTTAATTTACTGTCCTAATTTTTGGGGTATGATCATTATTTTATTTTTAAGTAGGTAAGTGTTTCTTTTAAAAATCAATAAATAAAATACCACTTTAAAATTATATTGTGTTGTTTGTTAGTTTTTTAGTGTTTGATGTCGAGAATTTTAATTAGATTTATCTGAAACTCAACTCAGGTATATTATGAATAGAATTTTATTAATTGTGATAGTTTTGATTAGTTCTTGTAATCAGAATACAAAATCAAAAAATGTAGTTGATGAAAAATCTTCTAAAAAATATACAGATACTATAACTGAAACGAATTTTGATTGGTTATTAGGCAAATGGAAAAGGCTTAATGAGCAAGAAGGAAAAGAAACTTTTGAAAATTGGGAAAAGAAAGACAGTACAGAATATCGTGGGATCGGATTTACATTACAAAATGGAGATGTTATAAAGCAAGAGAAAATGATGATTTCTAAAACAAATAATAATTGGAAGTTATCCGTAAAAACTTTGGAGGAACAAGAATCGACAGACTTTGAACTTATAAAAGCTAAACAGGAAGAATTTGTATTTGTAAACGATTCGATAGAATTTCCTAATGAGATTAAATATTGGAAAAAAGGAAATCGTTTATATGCTACTGTTAAAAATGACTCTATAAATGTTGATTTTGAATTCAAAAAAGACTAGTATTCATTAGTCTTAGAATTCGTGATTCTGAATTTTTAAATCAATTTAATTAACGTTATTCAATCACAACTTCTATAAATATTCTGATTATAAATTACATTAATATAAATGTTCTCTCTACTGAAAATGGTACTTTTGAGGTTAAAATAAAGGTATGAATTCTAGAGAGAAGCAATTAAAAGCATTTGGTCGTTTATTAACTATTATGGATGAGCTTAGGGAGCAATGCCCTTGGGATAGAAAGCAAACTATGGAAAGTTTACGCCATTTAACCATTGAAGAAACTTACGAGTTGGGTGATGCTATTTTAGATAAGGATCTAGATGAGGTAAAGAAAGAGCTCGGAGATTTGCTATTACATTTAGTATTTTATTCAAAAATAGGAAGCGAAACTAACGATTTTGATATTGCAGATGTTGCTAACGGAATTTGTGAGAAATTAATAACAAGGCATCCTCATATTTATGGTGATGTAACAGTTGCAGACGATAAAGATGTTAAAAAGAATTGGGAAAACATCAAACTTAAAGAAGGAAGGAAAAGTGTGTTAGAAGGTGTGCCTAAGTCTTTACCAGCTATGGTAAAAGCAGATCGAATACAAGAAAAAGTATCTGGTGTTGGGTTTGATTGGGAAGAACCACAACAAGTATTCGAGAAGTTGCAGGAAGAGCTGGCAGAATTTCAAGAGGAAGTAACCCAAAACAATCAGCAAAAAATGGAAGCTGAATTTGGGGATGTTTTATTTTCAATGGTGAACTATGCACGATTTCTAAATATAAATCCTGAAAATGCCTTAGAGCGAACTAATAAAAAATTCATAAAGCGTTTTCAGTATTTAGAAACAAAAGCAGCTGAAAAGAACACTAGTCTAAAAGATATGGATTTAGCAGAAATGGATGTGTTCTGGAATGAAGCTAAACAAAACGATTAATATAATGCATTAAACTATTTCTAAAGGTAAACTTTCGGTAGAATAAGTTGCCACAATTTCTTCAGCTTTTTCCTTAGTGAAATAATATTTGTAGCCAGCTGGAGCAAATACCGGATATTTACCTTCTGGATTTTCTTTGCTTTTGTGCCGGAAATTATAACCTGCTAAATACAAAGAAACTCCTCTAACTTTGATTTTATAAATAGGCCGATGCTTCGCATTATGAAACCAAGTTTTAATAGTTTCTTTATCAGGTTCCATTTCCCAAGTTAATTTTTCTTCATGCAATACGTCTCCATTTTTAGGAACGTCAGTAAATAATAAATCAAAATTATGAACATAACAACTCAGTAAAATGCGATCATCCAAAATAACTGCAGGAGCATGTTTATTTCCAATTATGGTAATATTAACCTCACAATCTATAATTTCAGGGAAGTAATTTTCAAAAAAATGTTCCAGTTTTTTATTTCTTCTTTGTATCGCTTTTTCTGTAATCATATTCTTTATTTATAAATCAATTATTCCAATACCATTGGTATTTTTAATTTCAGTCATAACAAAAGTACTATGGGTACTTCCAATACTTTTTACGCTGCCTAATTTATTGAAAACAAAATCCTGATAATGCTTCATATTTTTGGCATATACCTTTAAAATAAAATCGAAATCTCCCGAAATATTATAGCATTCTACAATTTCATCAATACTCATAATGTCTTTTACAAACGCATTACCAATACTTTTGTCGTGTTTTTTTAATTTTATATTACAAAATACAATAAATCCCTGATGTAATTTTTCAGCATTTAAAATGGCTATATATTTTTTAATGTAACCTTTTTTTTCCAATCGTTTTATTCGTTCAAAAACTGGTGAAGCCGAAAGGTTTACTTTTTCTGCCAGTTGCTTGGTAGTATAGTTAGAATTATGATGTAGTATTTTTAGTAAACGTAGATCGATGATATCTAGATTTTCCATAGTATGATTTTCCGTAAGTCCACTTAAAATGGAGGGATAAAGATAAAAAAATCTTCAAATATTTAAAATATAGATTATATAACTGAAATAGATGATTTTTAAGGTTTTTTTAAGTGTAATAGATAGGTTTGTAAAGAACATTTAACCAAATATTATCTAATTATGTGTACAATATCTCATGCTCCATTTAGAGCAGAAGCAGTTGGAAGCTATTTACGACCAGAACGTTTAAAAAATTCCAGAATTGCTTATTTTAATAATGAAATATCTATTGAAGAATTAACTAAAATTGAAGATGAAGAGATTACCAATCTTGTTGAAAAGCAAATAGAATGCGGTTTAAAAGCTGTAACCGATGGTGAGTTTAGAAGATCTTGGTGGCATTTAGATTTTATGTGGCATTTGGATGGAATTCAAAAAATTGAAGTAGATAAGGGATATCAATTTAAAGATGTAGAAACGAGAGCAGAATCGGCTAGTGTAGTTGGTAAAATTCAATTTTCAGAAAATCATCCTTTTTTAGCTCATTTTGAATTTTTAAATAAGTTGGCTAAAGAAAAAGGAGTAACAGCTAAACAAACAATTCCTGCTCCGGCACAATGTTACGCGGAATTAGTGAGGCTTGATAATCTAGATGAAGCTAAAAAAGTTTACCCAAATTTAAATGATTTAGAAACCGATCTAATTAAAGCCTATACCGATTTTATTTTTGCGTTATACAACAAAGGTTGCCGCAATTTGCAATTAGATGATTGTACCTGGGGAATGTTATGTGATGCTAATTTCTGGAATAAAATGGCAGGAGAAGATTACGATCCTGAAGAATTAATAGATCGTCATTTGGCATTAAATAACGCGGTATTAGAAAAGTTACCTGAGGATTTAACTGTAAATACGCATGTATGTCGCGGAAATTATAAATCTACTTGGGCATCTTCAGGAGGATACGGAAGAGTAGCTGAGAAACTTTTTGGAAAAGAAAATGTTAATGCCTATTACCTAGAATTTGATACTGATCGATCTGGCAGTTTTGAACCTTTAAAAGAAATTCCTCCTCACAAAAAAGTAGTTTTAGGATTGTTAACTTCTAAAAATCCTACTTTGGAAGATAAGGAACTAATTAAGGCTAGAATTAAAGAAGCAACTAATTATGTGCCTTTAGAAAATTTATATTTGAGTCCACAATGTGGTTTTGCTTCAACAGAAGAAGGAAATATATTAACGGAAGAAGAACAATGGAATAAAATGAAATTGATAAATGAAATTGCTTCAGAAGTTTGGGGAGAATAATTATAAATATATAATCTAAAATATTGATTTTGAGTCCGTTTTTTATAACGGACTTTTTTTGTGCTTAGTTGAAATAATACTTCTTCAAAAATTAATCGATTCTTTTTTACCAATAATCGATACTTATTGTTTAGTTATCTAATTAATTGATAATTAGTTTAATACTGTCTTTATATTTGTTGAAGAGCTAACCAAAATCTATTTAAGCCATGAAACAAAAATTACTTTTACTTTTCTCGATTTTAAGTTTTAATCTCTATGCACAAGATTATCAGTTTTTAGGTACATATACAGCAGATGGAGTGCCTAATTATCTAGATGGCAGAGATAAGATATCGGCTGAAACCATACAAATGATAAACGATGCACTTCCAGAAGGTTATCCGGTTCCTGATTATAACCCTCACTATATCTCTGCTGGTTACGACACCGATATCGTTTTAGATAAAGATGCAGATGTTTGGGTAACTTTTGTTCAAGAAGGTGCAGGCTATAAAAACGTATTAGGCTTTTATACTTATGATAGTAATAAACCACAGCCATCAAAACCAACCCCAGAAGAAATCACCATAATTTTTCCAAATGTTTCAGCACAGGGTTCAGGAGGAGGCTTATTGGTAGGTGATAAAGTAAAAATAGGAAGATTTACTGCCGGAACCGGAATAGGTTGGGTATTACTAGCTAATGGATGGAAAAATGGAGCGGTAACGTCTGGTCATTGGCAAGTGTTTTCAAATCCGGACTATAATCCGGAATCCGATCCAGATTTAAAGCCTCATAATGTATTATTAGCTGATGAGGAAAATGAACGAATCATTTTAGGGTTTGAAGATATTAGAAGAGATTATTCTAGTTGCGATCAAGACTTTAACGATGCATTATTTTATGTAACTGCCAATCCCTACGATGCAATTCGAACTGAAAATTTTGTAGATGTAAAATCGGCTACCGATGTAAGTTCAGCCAACGACGGTGGATTAGAAAGTAACGGAGATTTAGCACGCTTAATTGCTAAAAGAAACTTTAATCGGATTAAAAATAATTCATTTAAAAACACAAAAAGTAAACAAGTAACTTATAAAGCTCAGAGTCAATTTATCAAAAATTCGCAGGTTAATCTGGAATCCCTACTACCAGAAACCGGAATGTTTGGCTCTGAGCGCGCATACGAGTCGAGTCCTGAAGATTTATTAGCCATTACAAATGCTACTGAGATTTTCTCGGTAGATTATTACCAGGACCAAAAAAGAGTGGCTGCTGCACTAGCTAGCCACACTGAAGGCTCAATTTACGATCATTCTAAAGTAATTTGTGATCGGTTAAATGGTTCTAGCTTAGAAGATATTAGAACAATAAAATTAGCAGGTCATCGCATTATAATGATTAAAGTATTGCGAAGAACGGGGCAATTAGAATATGCACTCAATTTCTCGATACAAATGAATGCCGGAATGAATACACTTTTTAGTTATTGGAATATTGGTGATTATCCTAAAGGGAATTATGCTAATTTCCAAGTATGGGGTGGTACAATGGGCCAAGTAAGTACCATAGCAAAACATATTATCGAAAGTTTTACCAATACACAAGGTTTGAAAGTAGATAATCAATCGAAAACAGTACCCGGTGTATTTGTAAAACAAGGAATTTATAAAAATGGAAAAATTCATTTAAAGCTTAGAAATAATAGTAATGCTTCATTAATGCAAGTAACAGCAAATGCACGAGCTACTGAATTGGCTGCTGAAGAAACTTTTCAGCAAAATATTGCGCTACAA
Source organism: Zunongwangia sp. (assembly GCF_048269745.1). NCBI lineage: Bacteria > Pseudomonadati > Bacteroidota > Flavobacteriia > Flavobacteriales > Flavobacteriaceae > Zunongwangia > Zunongwangia sp. The sequence continues at coordinate 5,700 of NZ_JBLXIB010000007.1, forward strand.
GGAAATTATGAAGAAGAAGTTATTTTGAATATAGGCGGAATTTTTGATGCTGGTTTAGAAATACAAGCAGAAGGTAGCCAAAAAACAGATGCACTTTATTTGGCTGATGGCCCTTGGGGAATAGATTATAACGAATCAGAAACAAAAATTTCAGAATTTGAATTAGAAGCATCCGAGATCGAAAATAGCGATGCTGCTACTTATCATATAGAGCGAAATGCGAAAATTAGTGGGGACATTTATGGAACGTTAAATATTTTCAGAAATATTCTACCAGGAGATCTCAGTTTTTATCCTGAAAATTTTGAAGCTATAGCGTTTAATTTACAACATTCTGTTCCTGTAGAAGTGATATTAGTATCTGAAAATTTAACTGACTGGGATAAAAGATATCGATACACTATTGAAAGTTCAGAAAATACTAAAGCGTATAATATTCGATTAACAGATTTTAAAAATGATTCAGGGCAATTTGATGGAAAACAAGCATTAAAAGGTATTGTATTTTCAGTAAAGGGCGATTATAAACAATTTAAGACTTTTACAGTGAATGTAGCGGATGTTAAGTTTACTGATTTTATTGAAATTCCTCAAAATGAAAAGCCAATAGCAGTGGTAGAAACACCTGATAAAAAAGCGTATAACTATCCAAATCCGTTTAGAGGAAGCACCAATTTAGTGTTGCCAAAATCGGGAAAGCAAGCTAAAGTAACAATATTCGATATGGGAGGTAGAGTAGTACATCAAGAAGAATATGTATTACAGCATGCAGAAATAGAAGTTCCTTTACAGTTACATGGAGTTTCACCAGGAATGTATCACAGCATAATAAAAGTAGATAATAACGATACTATGAATGTTCGTTTAATTATAAAATAAAATGTTTGATTAGTTTTGTTGGTTAGGTTGAAAAATGCCGGTGCACTATGCTCCGGCATTTTTTGTATTAAAATCGAAAAGTTATAGCTCTTTATTTATAAAAAATGGCATATTTATCTAGTAGCTTAGATGCTTGTTTTACAATAGATAAACAATTTTTATGTTAGTATATTTTATTCCGAATGTAGCATGTTTATTTTTTTTTAAAATTTGAGGACAAGACCAAAAAAGCTAGTCTAATGACACAAGAAGTATATCAAAAAGCAATACAATTTGCCGGAGGGAAATATCAAAATCAAAAAGTCCCACGAACAAATTCTAATTATTTAGTACATATTTCTAAAGTAGCTATGGAAGTAATTCTTGCTTACAATTCAGCTAATAACTTCAATCTAAATTATACCATACAATTGGCGATTCTTCATGATACTTTAGAAGATACTGAAACTAACTTTTCAGAATTATCTAACCAATTAGGAAATAGAAGTAGTACCCTCCAAAACATTGGGCAAAAGATAAAATTGTAGATTATATAAATGAAGCAAAATTGATTAATGAAATGCTACAGGACAAGAATAACTATTTAGATGAAAGATTGCAATAAAAAATAATAGCGTACAAGAAATTCACGGAATAGTAGTCTATTAATTTAACATCGTGAAAACAACTTCATAATTATATTATAAAAATAGGTCGTGAGAAGAATAAACTAACAGTATACTTGTTATAAAAATAAATAATTGAAAATATAAAACTGCCAGTTTAATTCTATTTCAGTTTTAGTAAAGCTATCTTTAATAGCTTTGAAAGCTAAATTATGTTTAATAATCCAATGAAAAAGAGACTATTATTAATACTACTACTATTATTAATTATTCCTGTGATACTAGTTTTTCTATCTAATTATTCAATAGAGAAAAATGCTGAAAATAAAACCTATTCAGATTCTTCAGAAATCAATAAAAATAAGGTTGGCCTTGTTTTGGGAACAGCAAAAAAATTAAAAAATGGTCAGATTAATTTATATTTTCAATATCGAATAGATGCGACTGTTGAGCTTTATAAAAAGGGTAAAATAGATTTTGTTTTAGTAAGTGGGGACAATGGAAATGAAGATTACGATGAACCTACAGATTTTAAAAATGAACTTATTAAAAGAGGAATTCCGGAACATAAAATTTATCTAGATTACGCTGGTTTTCGAACCTTAGATTCTGTGGTAAGAGCTAAAAAAATATTTGGAAAAAAAAGTATCACGATTATCTCCCAAAAATTCCATAATGAAAGAGCGATTTATTTAGCCGAAAAAAATGGAATTTCGGCAATTGGATTTAATGCAAAAGATATAACCGGAAAAAGTGGTCTTAAAACTCAAGTTCGAGAATATTTTGCAAGAGCAAAAGTTTTCTTTGATATTTTGTTTGGTGTAAAACCTAAATTTTTAGGAAAAAAGATTGAAATAAAGTAGATTAATTATTCTCTCAAAATAGCAGTTTCACGATTTTGATTTCGTGAAACTGCATTACTTTTAATATTTCTATTTAAATATTATAAAAACTATTTTTAAAATCCAAAATGGATGAAATAGGTATCCTTTTTATTGTGTTTTAAAAATTGGTTTACTTAAAAAAATCCACTTTAATCGTAATCCGAACTCGGTAAATGTAAACCCAGCAGCTGTTGCAGAAGCTATATTACTTCGTGTGCCGTATAAATTGGTAATTAAACGTTCTGAAAATTTGTAGCCAAATTTACCTTGAACTCGATAGGTAGATTGTTTAGCGTCATCTTCAATAAATTGGTAACCGGCAGCAGCAGTTAATCCGTAATACCATTCTTTTGGTTGAGCGGCATTTTCACCTTTCATAAAATCTACAAACAATTCAACAGCATTAAAATGTGATGGACTAAAATAAATTTCCGGAACCTGATTTTTAAAACTTAAATACTGGTAATTTATACCTCCTTTAAGCACCGGTTTCGATAAGAAGTTGTAATACAAACTAGTAAATAGTAAGTTTCTGCTATTATTATCGGTTTGCGAACTATAAAAATACTGCGTAAACCAGCCCAAATTAATATTGGTACCCATGTTATAATTTAAATAGTAATTGTTTACTCCAATCTCACGATCTAATAAATCAGCATTAAAATCTTGCACTTCTCTATAATATCCAACCTCTAGATCTTGTAATTTATAAGGTTTTATTTTGAAAAATGCGCGTGCTAAAAACTGATCGTAATCTTTACTGAATGATTTAGCAGAATTAACACCAGCCATTACATGAAAGCTAGCTTTTGAATGAAATTGATAACTAGCTCCTAGGCTAAAATTATTAGCGGTAGCTTCATTATTAGTAACCGAATTCTTTGTTTTTCGATGTTTATAATTAGCATTCACTTTCCACTTAGTACTCAATGGAAATAGAATTTCTGTAGTGGTAGAATAAGCTTTGTTATCACCATTATCGAATGTATAGCTTATTTTTTCTTCTACGGAAGGGGAGAAGTTCCGATCGAGTTTATTTTTAAAATTAGTTGCATCCTTTTGATTAGGAAAAACTTCTAATGTTTGATAAACGGCTTGGTAAGATTCAATACTTTCTCCATTAGCAAAATAAGCATTAGAAATCCCTAAATTACCATCGAAAGAAGCGCTATCTTTTTCTAAAATTTGCTGATAATCGTCAATACTTTCTTTAAAATCGCTTCGGTACATGCCTAAGGTAGCTCGTAAAGCCAAAATCCAATTTTTAGGGCCGTATTCTTCAATAAGAGTATTAATATAAGTTTCACCTTTTTTAAAACTTTTATTCCATACGAGAGTTTGTCCGTATCGTTCTTTAGAACTTTTAACAAGCGTAGAATCCTTTAAAATATTAGCCTTTTGTAAAGCCATTTTAGCTAATTTTTGGGCTTCTTTTTCGTCTTCGGCAATATGTGCGGCTAAAGCCATTCCGTTGTAAGCAACTACGCTGTCTTTAGGAGTAGTGGCCAACTCTAAATACACATTCTTTGCTTTATCACTTTCTTTAGTGATTAAATAAATATTGGCTTTATTTAATAAAGTTTCTCGGTCAGCACTAAAATCTTCTAAATTTTCATTTAGTAGAGAAATTGAACCTTCATAATCTTGATTTTGCATTTTTTGATAGGCAAATCCTAGTCGAATATATTTTTTGGAGACCATAGCGTTAGGGTTGCCAGGAGAAACTCCTAAAGCTTTATTTATGTAGTCTAAAGCTTTATCGTAAGTTTTTAAATTCGATAATGTATTGGCATATCCCAATAATGCCGCAAAGTTTTCTGGATATTCTTCAACTAAATTTTTGTAATATGCTTCGGCTGCTGTATAATTTTTACCCCATAACATTGATTCTGCATAATTTAACTTCACTTCAATATCATCTGGATAAACTTCTAGTAGTTTTGAAAATAGATTAGTAGCCTTTTCAGGTTGTCCATTTAATCCAACAGCTCTTCCGTAGCAGAGCTTTGCTGTTTTATCATCAGGAAAGTCTTCTAGGATTTTTTCAAAAAAAGGTTCTGCTTCTTTAAAATTTCCATTTTCTAAGTAAGTGAATCCTTTTTGCATGTCTTGAGCATGTACAAAATAAGATCCAAATATGATGAAAATCAATAAGTTAATGTTTTTCATAATTTGGGTTGAATTTTAATGCAAGTTAAGTAGGTTTAGTCTTACTTTCATCTAAACAAACTTTCCACTCATCGAAATAGCTGCTTTTTATAACGTTAGTATATAGATATTTGTGTTGAAACCTAATCTCTAATCTAATGAAAATCACATTATCTCAATTAAAGATAAGAAAAATTACGCCAGAACAGTTTTTTATGTTGAGTGCAATGGCTGTAAATGGTGGGAATTATTTATATAATCTCTTATTAGGGAGAATTTTAGGGCCGCAGCAATTTGCTAATGCAGCCATTCTTATCACCTTTTTGTTAGTCTTATCTTTCGTAGCAATGACCTTCCAATTAAGTGTTGCTAAATTTACCGCAGGTTACGAAACACATAAGCAGCTTCACTTTTTAAATTATGTAAAAAAAGCATCTCTACTAATAGGGATTGTTGCCTCGTTAGCTGTAGTTATTTTTGCAGGACAATTGCAACAAGTATTCCATACCGATAGTAAATGGATGTTTATAATTTTTGGACTAGGAATTCCTGTTTATTTTTTAATGAGTGTAAACAGAGGGTTTTATCAAGGAAATAAAAGTTTTTATAAACTATCGGTTACGTATCAAGCAGAGATGTTTAGTCGGTTATTTATTACAATTCTTCTAGTTGTGTTATTAACAACTAATAATTCTTCGAACTTAGTAGCTTTAGGGATTTTAATCTCATTTATATTTGGTTTAATGCCTTTTAAAAACAGCGGTAAGTTATTTTCTAACAAAATAGAATTAGAAGCTTCTGAGGTTAAAAATTTAGTTCATTTTATTGCTATAACCGCATTTTATGAGTTTACTCAAATTATAATCAATAATAGTGATATATTATTAGTTAAACATTATTTTCCCTCTTACGAGGCCGGTTTATATGCCTCTTTAGCGCTTATTGGTCGGTTAGTGTATTTTGTAGCTTGGATGTTTGTTATGATTTTATTACCAACCGTTGTACAGCGAAAAAAACGAGGAGAAGATACATTACCTGTATTATTTAGATACATAGGTTTTGTGTGTATCTTGGCTGCAACTATTATTGGTTTAACTTACTTTTTTCCAGAATTTATAATTAATATTATGTTTGGTGAAGCTTATGTAAGTATGGCTTCTTTGTTATGGAAATATGCTTTAGCAACTTCTCTATTTGCTATATCTAACGTTTTTGTATATTACTTTTTATCTTTAGATAAATACTGGCCGGTGGCACTTTCTGGAGTATTTGGAATAGCACAAGTAGTAAGTATCTTATTATTTCATGAATCTTTAGCTCAAGTAGTTAATGTGCAAATAAGTATTATGTTAGGTTTATTAGGAGTACAATTAGTGTATTTCTTTTATCAGCATAAATCAAAAACTCGTCTAAAGTAAATTGTCATTCAACGAATAAAGTATTAAAAGATAGCAAGATAGCTGCATATTTGAATCATCTAAAAAACCTAAATCATGAAATTAGCCATTGTAACAGCATTTCCGCCAAGCAAAGTAACTTTAAACGAATATGGATATCATTTGGTTAAAAACTTTGCAGCAAAAAAAGATGTAGAAGAAATTGTTTTAATTACCGATTATACAGAAGCTGATAAACAATTAGATTTTGAGAACAGTGAAAAAATTACAATCAAGCAATGTTGGAAATTTAACGATTATAAAAATGTTGCTACAATTTATAAAGCAATAACTAAAGAAAAGCCAGATGCTATTTTATTCAATCTTCAGTTTATGAAGTTTGGAGATAAAAAAGTTGTAGCAGCTTTGGGCTTATTACTACCAATGATATTTAAATTGAAGAATGCAGCGACTATTGTATTGTTACATAATATTTTAGAAACGGTAGATTTAGGTAAGGCAGGTTTTACATCTAATAGATTGATGCAAAAAATGTACAATTTTATTGGTGCTAGTTTAACTCGATTAATTTTACAAGCAGATACAGTTGCCGTTACGATAAGTAAGTACGAAGAAATTTTAAAATCTAAATATAAGAAAGATAATGTGGTTTTAATTCCGCACGGATCTTTTGAAACACCACCAGAGCCAACTTACGATTTGCCGGAAGGACCTAAAAAAATAATGACTTTCGGAAAGTTTGGAACTTATAAAAAAGTAGAAATATTAATTGAAGCTGTAGAAAAATTAAGAAAAGATATAAATGAAGAGTTAGAAATTGTAATAGCCGGAACGGACAGCCCAAATACCCCTGGATATATTGATAGCATGAAAAAGAAATATTCGGCAGTCCCTAATCTTACGTTTACGGGTTATGTAGAAGAAAAAGATGTTCCGGTTATTTTCAGTGAAAGTGCTGTAGTGGTTTTCCCATATAGTTCTACTACAGGAAGCTCTGGTGTACTTCACCAAGCAGGAAGTTACGGTAAAGCAGTAGTATTACCAGATTTAGGAGATTTAGGAATTCTTGTACGAGAAGAAGGGTATAGAGGGCAATTTTTTAAGCCTGAAAGTTCAGAATCTTTAGCAGAGGCTATTGGATCAATTATCGCTAACGATGGGTATCGAGTAGATTTAGGTAAGAAAAATTACAAGGCATCTTGCTCTTTACCAATGGAAGAAATAGCTGAAAGATATCTTGATCAATTTCAAAAGATAACAGATAAAAAAGTAAAAAAAAGTAGTGTAAATATGATATAGAATTGGTTAGTTAGTTAGGTTTTTATGATTGATGTACTTAAAAGCAGGCTTAGGCATTCCCTGGAGATCTATAAATCCAAAATGCTTTTGTCTGCTTTTTCTCCATGGACGAATTCCTACCACATCAGTAGGAACTTTAGGAAAATCGTATAAGGTCCAAGACATAAATGCTAAATCTTTTTCCTTAAAAAAGGACTGTATTTTTTGATGATAATTAGCTTGATCTTCTTCATCATCTCCAAAAAAGTTCCACAAACCATGATAGGAACTCATACCGAATTCTTGTAGCACTAAGGGTTTATTTACCTTTTTTTGCAAGATAGAATAGTCTTCTTCTAATTTATCTAAATCTTTGTAAAAGTGAAAAGAAACAAAATCTAGTTTATTTTGTAATTTTTCAGCAATATCTGGTGTAGACCATCCTATAGTAAGCAGGTGGTTAGGATCGGTTTTTCGAATTTCACTTGTTAAATGCGAAAGCCATTCTAAAACTAATTCTTCACCACGAGAATCGAAATCAAGATCGGGTTCATTTTTTAAATCCCATGCTATTATTGCAGGATGATTTTTAAATGTTTCAACAATTTGGCGAGCATGCTCAAAAGTAAGTGTCCAATCTAACACCGAATAATTTCCGTAGAAATCGAATAATGTAACCACAACTTTTAAGCCTTCTTCTTCTGCAACATTTAAAAGTGTATTTAATTTTTGCAATTTTTCAGGAACAACATCAGCTTTCCCAAAATCTTCATATTGTATAAAAATACGGATACTGTTAAGCGATGCATCTTTTATGATTTTAAAATCTTTCCGAAGAGTATCTTCAGAAAAATTATCACCAAAAAGATCCCAAGCAGAATGTTGTGGATAATAATTAATTCCTTTAATTGAAAATGGCTTATTTTCAATATAAATTTTACCGTTTTTAACGCTTGCTATTTTACTGGAAATCGTAGAATCTTGGTTTGGTGTAGCTAATTCTTTTTGAAGATGACGAATACGCCAGAAACCGTCTTCTAACAAAAGCATTACCTTATAATTAGCGGTATCTTGATGGGTGAATAACTTTTGATTGTTTTCATAAACTTCTTGATATTCTATTACATTTTTATCGGTTATTACTACTAATTGTCCATCGGCACTGTAAAACTCTAAATCGGGTTCGTGCTGTAGCGTTGTAGCTTCAAAATGAATATTATTTTCTTCATTATATGCAATAGTTTCAAATAAGTTAACACGAGAACTGTCGGTATAATAATCTTCAATTCCATACGGGTTATTTGTTTTATAAGCTACCTCTTTTACATACCAAGCATTTAAGTAGTCTTGTTGGATTTCGCCTAAGGTTTGTAATTCCATAGGTCTGCCAGGATTTACCGTATCTCCCCAAGTTATTTTCGGTAAATAAACATCTTTACTTAAAACTTCGGTATGTAGCATTCCGGTACGATCTGCACCCGTATTAAGCCAAGCAAGAACAGAGCTTATACCGAAAAGAATTAATCCATTTAGAGCAATAAATGTGATAATAAGCCCTGCACGGTAAATATTTTTTGTGATTTTATTTTCCATAAAATGTTCTTCCTATTGGTTTTTCAATTCCGAGTGCTTTTACAATAAAATGATAGCTTTTTTCAGGATAAAAACTTTCTTGCAACCTAAAAGTAACTAAACCATCGTTAGAAGTTTCGTGTTTAGTATCTACTAATTCATTTTCATGATATACCATAAGTGTAACTTGTGCACCATCTGGAATTAACTGATTCATAAAACTATGAAGCGGACCTACTTGAATTATACGATTATTTTCTGAAAAATTAATATTGAAATTCTTTAAAACCGATCTGAATTGTAATGAAATTTCATCACTTTCTGAAAGACCCGTTACATAGGCTTTTACCGACCAACTTTCAGGATGGTCCGGATGAATTGTTTTAGCAGTTGCTATACCATTAATAGTAGTTCCTCGCGTGGTTAAAATTAGATTTTCTTTGTTTTTAATATAAAAAGTAACAAAAGTACCATCGCTTACTACATTACCCCATTCGTCTCTAATTATTGATGTTGTAAAAGTAGCGACCTGATTTCCATCAGCAAAATCATGATTTCTAGTTGATTGAATAGTGAAATCTGTTGCGTTAGAAGGTAATACATTACTGGTTAATTCAATAGAGTTTATCCCATTTACTTCAGAAGAAATATGAATATCTCCTGTTTTTCGGTACGATGGAATATTTTTCCAAGCCATAAATTTTTCCATATACACTGTTATTGTATCTATATTTAGATAAAACTGTCTGTGAATATTAACGGTTGTACTATCGGGAAGCGGATTATCAAAGGCATCGACTGGAGCTATTACTAACATTGAATAATCTCTATCTCCAGCTTGAATACTTCTTGGTCCAAAATAACTTTCTATAGTAGGCTCTGTATTTAAGCTTGGTTTTATAATGAGTTGTCCTTCTGCTACTTTTTTATTCTTTTCAATAAGAAACCAATTTAAAGCACCAGTTTTGTTAGTTAGAAATTCTGGAAACTGAAATTTAGCTGTTTTTTTATTGAATTTGGGTTTTAAAACAGTTTGTGAATAAGAATGATGTATATATAATTTTAAAGCAGCTGTATCTTTAATATTGAATGTTAAGTTTATTGGTTTGCCAGCTACAAATTCAGTGTTTTTTGTTAGTAGAATTGGAGGTTCACTCTTGTTTTCTTCTGAAAAAAGAGTAAAAGAAATGTCTATAATGGCTATTAATATTACTAAACTTATAGTGACTAGTCGTTTCATTATTTAGGATTTCCTACGTAATTATTAATTTTAATATTTAGATAATTAAAGCCTTTACCATCTACGTTTTGTAATTGTTCTTTTATATGATTCTCATTTCGATTTGGTATTACTTTTTTAGCGATTTCTGAATTTGGCAAGCCATTTACAAAAATATTTTTCATGGAACTATTAATAACTTCTACATCATTAATATTTGGTAATTCCTGATTAAAGTATTGTTTTCGCTGTACGCGAACTCCTTCTCGCATAAAAGTATGGCCAACCCAAATAAGCTCTTTTTCTTCATTATAAAAAGAAAAAATAAGTTCGGGTATAGTAACTTCTTGAATACCATAATTAAATAAAGTTCCGGTAATTTGTTGATTTTTAAAAGAAACATCAGCTAAAGAGACCGATTTATATAAATCGGTATTAGCAACATTGGCAGCACATTGCAAGTTAAATTTAACTGGTGGTTCAGTTAATTTAATAGGCGTAAATTCATCCGGATTAAAAGTTTCTGGAATTTTATCATCTTTTCCTAACCAAGCAATGCCTTCAAAATCTACTCGAAAACTAGTAATTTCTTTTGGGAGTAATTTATGGCTCATTACGTATTTAGCATTGTAATTAGCTAATGCTTTGTTGTTTTCATTATAAAGTGTTCCTTTTATAACTACATCTGCCGGTACATTATCTACATTTTGAACTTCTCCGATAATTGCATAACGCTCTCCTTTTTTTACCAATTTAGCAGATAGTACTTCAAGTACTGGTTGTTTAAGTACATCTTGATGATAGGTTTGCTGTGTTGTTATTCGTCTTCGCCCATGATTGTAAAACTGAGTTAAGTTGTCTGAAAATAATTGATCAGGTGGAATATCGGTGTCGAATTTACTAGGTTTAATAAACCATTTACTATTAATTTTTATAAGTTCATGTTCATAGGTTTTGTCAATTTTTTCAAGAGGAGTTATCCAACGTGTATGTGCTAAAATTTTAGCGCTTTTTTTAGTTTCTTGAAGTACTTCTAAACCAATAGAATCCATTTTTGCATACGAGCTTAAAATGCCATCGGTAACTGAAACTTCTAACATATATTGGGCAATAGTAACATCGCTTTTTGGATCTAAATATGAATGAGCTCGTTCAAATTCTTTAAAATCGAGTGCATCATAATAAGCTTTTACCACATTTTGTGCGCTGATTTGTGTCGCATTTTTTACATAGAAAATATAAATCCCGTAAAAAATAATTCCACTTAAAATAACTGCCCAAATATGGCTATACTTAATTAATCGCCAATTAAAATTGTTATAAGGTGTTTTAAATTTTAAAAAGTCTGGTTTCGGGGGTAATTTGATTTTTAAGGTTTGGTACCATATAAACTGAATATTGATAAAAAAAGCAAGTAATACCGTTGTTACAGGGATAGTACCCCACATAATTTTTAAAAAAACAGGGACATCATCTTTTGGTAAAATTTTGCTGATAGGCGGGACGTTTAATTTTTCCCAAACCATGATTCCATTTTCAAGTTGTTGTAAGCGTTGCCAACCTGAGAAATAAAGAATGGGATCGTAAAATTTATCATTAGAAAATATATATTTTAGATTATATTTTTCGGGTACTGTTAGGAATTGCTGTAACGATCCAATTCCTTCAACACCTCTAAATTTAGAGTTTTCTAGGCGTTCTACAGCTCTAGTAGTTAATTCAGGAAGCCTTCGTGCGCTATGGTAATTTCCATCTACAGTAAGTGCATTTGTTTGTGCAGAAAGCCAGGCCATTTGGTCGCCAAAGCCTAAGGTTAAAAACCGCCAAGCATCATGTTGATCCTGACTCAGGAAATTGGTAATAGGTAGTGTTTTTATCTTTTGAGGTTGCATTGGTCTAAAATACCCTAATGTAACCGTAAACACTGTCATAAAAAGAAATAGGATAACTAAAAAAGCGCCTAAAACTCGGTGATATACTGCTCCTAATTTTTCTTGAATTTTCCATTTTAAGTCTCTTTCGGCAAAACGATATCCAAATTCACCAAATACGGGCAATGCCATAATAGAAGCCCAAAGTGTAAATCGATCTAGTGTTAAGATGTTAAATGCAGTATCGCCTAACATCATTTTTGGGATAGGAGTAGTGCCACCAGTTCCTAAAATAGCAAGTAAAGTAAATGATAGCCCGAAAAAGATATAGCGTTTTGAATAATATCGGTATAATATATATGGAAGTAAAAACATAAGTATCCCCCATGGAATTGTAAAGAATACTAAACCTGAAGAAGTTACTTCCAAAAAATTATCACGACTACCATGTGGTATTGGAACTTGCGTAATCGGATTTTTTTTAGAATTCACCCAGTAGGGTAGAATACATACAACAATAATGACTAAAGAGATTGCACCAAATGAAACAATCCGTTTAAAAGCTTGTAGAAATGAACTGAAGAATACTTTAAAAGTCACTTGTTTTATTGTAGGAACTTTCTCTCTGGACATGTCCATAACAGCCATTCCTATTAACGGAAAAATAAAAAACACCATACCAAAAATTGGGGTTACATGATGCGATGTAACGGTTACCGCTAGCAATGAAATTGCCCGAATTAAAGATCCTTTTTTTCCGGTTTTAATCCACATATAAATTTCGGGCATACAATGCATAAGTATAGAAACTCCAACAATACTTGGCAATTGCCCGAAAATATGAAGTGTTTCAACAAAAGACGATGAAAAAACGGCCAATAGCGCAGCATATCCGGCAGCGTTACGATTACCAAGCATCATTAAAGAAAACCGATATACTCCAGTTATAAATAATACAATCCCTATAATAGCAACGGTAAATAAGCCAAATTTTAATCCGCCAATATAACTGAGCAATCCCATAGCTTGATGAACTAAAGGAGGATAGCCCATTACGGTGAATCCTGTATACCATTCATAATTCCAAGGTTCCCACCAGCTATTAGCGTAATGGTCGGCAAAAAATAAATGTATTAAAGCATCGTAGGTGTTTTCAATAGTATAAAACACAGTAGTCCCATGGAAAAGTACACCAATTATTAATGCTGCAATTAAGTATTTATTTGTTTTTTCCTTCATTCCTTGAAAACCCTGTATGTTTTGCTATTTAAAAGTAAATATAAAGGAATCATTATTGCTATTCCAATTCATTTATCGATAGAAATTAACCTTTTGTCTTTAGAATTGCTTATTTTCATCTAATATAAGTTATAAGCGATTGATATCCAGTCTATTTTTGCCAATATAAAACTAAACCAACTATGAAAATTTTAGCTATTGACGATCAGCAGTTAGTCCTTCTTCCGCTGAAAAAAAGATTAACCGAGTTAGGATACGAAGTTTTCACGGAAACAGATTCTTTAAAATCAAAATCAATTTATGATGATGTTAATCCAGATCTTGTAATTGTAGATCTTAATATGCCTGTAATTTCCGGTATAGAAATTATTAGGTATATCCGGACAACTAAAAATCATAGTACACCTATTATGGTGCTTTCTGGTAATAGTGATGATAATTCAATTGTTGAGACTTTTGATTTAGGGATAGAAGACTATATGAAAAAACCTTTAAGCTTAAATGAAGTATCAGCTAGAGTAAAACGATTAATTGGAGCAGCAAATGATGGATCTCAACCGCAAGCTATTTTACAAAATAGTATAATAGAGAAACGATGTGTGGGAGTGGTTATTCCTTGTTATAATGAAGAAGACAGGCTTTTAAGTAAGGATTTTACCGATTTTGTACAAGAACACTCTGGTTATCATTTATGTTTTGTAAATGATGGTAGTAAAGATAATACGTTGGAAGTATTACAACAATTAAGAAAAGGACGTGAAGATTATATAACAGTATACGATTGCCCAAAAAATGGAGGAAAAGCAGAAGCTGTTCGTTTAGGGATGTTACATATGGCAGCGTTTACCGATTTAGATTATATTGGATTTCTAGATGCAGATCTTTCTACGGATTTATCCGATTTTGATGATTTGGTAACAACTATTGAGACGTCTGATTTTAAAATAGTGAGTGGCTCTAGAATTAGTAGAATGGGAGCTAATATCGCTAAAGAATCTGCAAGGCAAATTATAAGTCTTTCTATAAATTTTATTATCCGAAAAATTCTTAAAATGAATTTTAAAGATACTCAGTGTGGAGCTAAAATTATGGATAAAGAAATTATAGAATTAGCTTTTAAGGATAAATTTATTACAAAGTGGTTGTTTGATGTAGAAATTTTTATGCGGATGAAAATATATTTTGGAGCTACAAAAGCCAAACAACTAATTTGTGAGCAGCCTTTAAAAAGATGGGTACATGCTGATGGTTCAAAACTATCGATGAAAGATTCCGCTAAAATTGTATTTCAGTTGGCTGACATAGCTAGACATTATAATCAGAAAGAAGTTAAAAAAAAAGAGTAAAGAATATGTAGTGAGGTCTGGTGATGTTCAATAATGTATTAATAGAGGTTTAAAGCAGGCTCCTTTGCCTGCTTTTTTTATTTTAAAGATTTATAAAATATATTGAGAGATATTTAGAATTTAAATTATCAAAAATAGTTTAGTGCTTGTACGATTACGTAATATTAATGATCTTTACTTTTTTTAATAAGTCTGTAAATAAAATTATATGAACTTAAAAAACACCGATATTTCAGGTTGTTTTGAAATAACTCCCAATATATTTAAAGATAAACGGGGTTATTTTTACGAAAGTTTTAATGAACAAAAATTTCAACAAGTAACCGGGCATTCTGTAAATTTTGTTCAAGATAATTGTTCATTTTCTAAAAAAGGAGTGTTGCGAGGGTTACATTTCCAAGAAGGAGAATTTTCACAAGCCAAGCTGGTTACTGTTATGCAGGGAGAAGTGATAGATGTGGTTGTTGATTTACGAAAAGAGAGCCCTACCTTCAAAAAAGTATATAAAGCTAAATTATCTGATAAAAACAGGAAACAGCTTTTTGTTCCAAGAGGTTGTGCCCATGGTTTTATAGTAATAAGCGCGTCTGCTTCATTTTTTTATAAATGTGATAATTTTTATAATAAATCTTCAGAAGCTGGTATCATTTATAATGATCCGACACTTAATATCGATTGGGAGTTTCCAGAAAATGAATTAGTAATTTCTGAAAAAGATCTAGAATTGCCTACTTTAGAAAAATATTTTTTGAAAACAGGCTTATAATGAAGAATATTTTAATAACCGGTAGTAACGGACAGTTAGGACAAAGTATTCAAAAAGAATATCAGAATTTATTAAATAAAGAACAGTTCAACTTCTTTTTTAAAGATTCGGCTGAGTTAGATATAACAGATACAAAATCAGTTATAGAAGATTTTCAAAAAAATAAGTATCAGTATTGTATTAATTGTGCTGCATATACAGCTGTAGATCAGGCTGAAATTGAAAAAGAAAAAGCTTTAGCCATAAATGCAGAAGCTGTTTCTAATTTGGCAGAAGTTTGTAAAGCCAATCAAACTATTTTGATCCATATATCTACTGATTTTGTTTTTTCAGGAATTAAGCCTTTTCCTTATAAGGAAACAGCTAAAACACAACCAGCTGGAATTTATGGTGAAACAAAGTTAAAAGGAGAGCAAATTATTCAGCAGCATTTATCTCGATATTTTATTTTGCGTACTTCTTGGCTATATTCTGAATTTGGAAATAATTTTTTGAAGACGATGTTAAGACTAGGGCAGGAGAGGGAGGAACTTTCTGTAGTTTTTGATCAGGTTGGAACACCAACATATGCGAGAGATTTAGCGCAGGTAATCTTAAAAATAATTATTACCAATTCTAACGATTTTGGCTTATATCATTACAGTAACGAAGGTGTTGCTAGTTGGTACGATTTTGCTATTGCTATTTTTGAAAAGAAAAATATAACTTGTAACGTAAAATCCATACTTAGCGAGGAATATCCAACTTTAGCTAAACGTCCTGCGTTTAGTGTACTAGATAAACAAAAAGTAAAAGCTGTTTTTTCTTTAGAAATTCCGTATTGGCAAAAATCTTTAAAGAATTGTATTGATAAATTATAAAAAACGGCTGAATTTTAAAGTTCAGCCGTTTCTAGTTATTCTTTTATGCAGATTTTAGTTTCCTAAAATTTCATTTAAAGTTTTACTTGGTAACATAGCATTAGTAGTTTTTTTATCGTCTACTTTATAATAACCACCAATATCTTGTTTAGAACCTTGTGCAGCATTTAGTTCTTCAACAATTTTACTTTCATTTTCTTCTAATTTGCTAGCTAGTTTTCCGAAGTGCTCTTTTAATTCAGCATCTTCATCTTGATTAGCTAATTCTTCAGCCCAATATAGTGATAAGTAAAAATGGCTACCACGGTTATCTAACTCGTTTACTTTACGAGATGGGGATTTACCGTTTTGTAATAATTTTTCTGTAGCAGCATCTAAAGTATTCGCTAGAATTATTGCACGCTTATTATCGTATTTATTTCCTAAATGTTCTAAAGAAACAGCTAAAGCTAAAAATTCTCCTAAAGAATCCCATCGTAAATGGCCTTCTTCTAAAAATTGTTGAACGTGTTTTGGAGCAGAACCACCAGCACCAGTTTCAAACAATCCACCACCATTCATTAATGGCACAATAGAAAGCATTTTTGCACTAGTACCTAATTCTAAAATAGGGAAAAGGTCGGTTAAGTAATCTCTTAATACATTTCCAGTAACAGAGATTGTATCTTTACCATCTTTAACTCGTTTTAGCGTAAATTCAGTAGCTTTTACTGGAGACATGATTTCGATTTGAACACCTTCAGTATCGTATTGTGGAAGGTATTTTTGAACTTTTTCGATTAACTGTGCATCGTGAGCTCTTTCATTATCTAACCAAAATACAATTGGCATTCCACTAGCTTTACCACGGTTAACAGCTAATTTAATCCAATCTTGAATAGGAGCATCTTTTACTTGACACATTCTCCAAATATCGCCAGCTTCAACTTCATGTTCGATTATCGTTTCTCCTTTAAGATTAATAACCTCTACTTTACCTGCACTAGGAACTTCGAAAGTTTTATCATGAGAACCATATTCTTCTGCTTTTTGAGCCATTAACCCAACATTAGGAACAGTACCCATGGTTGTAGGATCGAAAGCACCATTTTCCTTACAAAAAGCTATGGTTGCTTGGTAAATTCCTGCATAACTACTATCAGGGATTACAGCTTTAGTATCTTGAGTTTCATTATTTTTATTCCACATTTGCCCTGATGTTCTAATCATTGCTGGCATAGAAGCATCAATAATTACATCACTTGGTACATGTAGATTTGTAATTCCTTTGTCAGAATTAACCATAGCTATATCTGGTCCGTTTTTTAAATCGGCTTCAATGGCATCGTTAATTTCCTTTTTCTTATCAGGAGAAAGATTATTTAAAGCACTTAATATATCACCTAAACCATTATTTGGATCACCTCCAGCTTCTTTAATATCATCTCCATATTTTTCAAAAACATCTTTAAAAAATACTTTTACAGCATGACCAAAAATGATAGGATCTGAAATCTTCATCATGGTTGCTTTCATGTGTAAAGAAAAAAGAACACCTTGGCTTTTAGCTTCTTGTATTTGTTCTTTCAAAAACTCTTGAAGTTTGGATACTTGCATAACCGAACCATCAATAATTTCTCCTGCTAATAGAGGTAAACCTTCTTTAAGTATCGTTTTCTCTCCATTTTCGGCAGTAAAAACGATATTTATTTTATCGTTATCGTTTAAAGTAACAGATTTTTCGCTGTGGTAAAAGTCTCCACTTTCCATTGTTGATACATGTGTTTTAGAGTTCCCACTCCATTCACCCATTGTATGAGGAAATTTTTTGGCGAAGTTTTTAACAGCTTTTGGCGCACGTCTGTCTGAATTACCTTCTCGTAAAACAGGGTTAACAGCACTACCTTTTACTTTATCGTATTTTGCTTTAATAGCTTTTTCTTCATCGGTAGTAGGCTCGTCCGGATAATCAGGAAGCTTATATCCGTTATCTTGTAATTCTTTAATAGCAGCTTTTAGTTGAGGACTAGAAGCACTAATATTTGGAAGTTTTATAATGTTGGCTTCCGGTTTTTTAGCTAGATCTCCAAGTTCAGCTAGCGCATCGGCTACTTGTTGACTTTCTTCTAAAAATTCTGGGAATTGAGAAAGAATACGTGCTGCTAAAGAGATATCTTTAGTTTCCAACGCAATGTTAGCTGCTTTTGTATACGTTTGAACAATTGGTAATAAAGAATAGGTTGCTAAAGCCGGGGCTTCATCTGTTTTTGTATAAAAAATCTTGGTGTTCTCTGCCATTATTTTATTTTTTTAGTTTTCATTTTAACGCACGAATACCCATTGAATTCAATGGATTCGCATTTTAGCAATATACTATATTTTTAATGTATATGCTAAATTAAAGCTTTAAAGGCTTGTTAAGAATTTCTAAAAATAGGGCATAAAAAAACTCCGTTATTAAAGCGGAGTTTTTGATAAGGTATAAAGAGTTTTCCTTATGATCTTTTAGCTTCTTTAATACGAGCTTTTTTACCAGTAAGTTCTCTAAAGTAGAAAATTCTTGCTCTTCTAACTTTACCTCTTTTATTAATTTCAATCTTCTGGATTGCAGGAAGATTTAAAGGGAAAATACGCTCTACACCAACAGTACCACTCATTTTTCGAATAGTAAAAGTTTGTGAGCTACCAGTTCCTCTTTTTTGGATTACAACTCCACGAAAAAACTGAGTACGGGTTTTTTGACCCTCTTTAATTTCGTAATAAACTGTAATAGTATCTCCAGCTGAAAATTCAGGAAGATCTTTTTTTGCAACAAATTCGTCTTGAACGTATTTAATTAACGATTCCATAGATAAATATTTAAGATACAAGCTAAAGCAACATTCACGGTTTTCGCCAGAGGTTATTTTAGAACGGATGCAAAATTATAAAAATATATTTTATAATTTAATGTTTTTATAAATAATTTTATTCATCTTCTAAAAGATCGGGCCGAAGTTGTTTTGTGCGTTTAAATGATTCATTTTCACGCCATTCTTCAATTTTAGGGAAGTTGCCAGAGGTTAAAATTTCTGGAACTTTCCAGCCTTTATATTCAGAAGGTCTTGTGTAAACTGGTGGAGCTAATAAATTATCCTGAAAAGAATCGGTTAACGCTGAAGTTTCATTTCCTAAAACTCCAGGGATTAATCGGATAACGGCATCACAAAGAATTGCAGCTCCTAATTCTCCTCCGGAAAGCACATAGTCTCCAATTGAAATTTCTTTGGTAATAAAATGATCACGAACTCGTTGATCTACACCTTTGTAATGCCCACATAAAATAATAATGTTTTCCATCATTGAAACGTGATTGGCCATTTTCTGATTTAGCGTTTCTCCATCAGGCGTCATATAAATAACTTCGTCGTAGTTTCTTTCCGACTTCAATTTTGTAATGCATTTATCAATCGGCTCAATCATCATTACCATTCCGGCACCGCCTCCAAATTGATAATCGTCAATTTGGCGGTAATTGTCGGTAACATAATCTCTAAGATTATGAAGATGAATTTCTACATGGCCTTTTTCTATAGCACGTTTTAAAATAGAAGCTTCAAAAGGACTTTGTAGAATATCGGGAACAACTGTAATAATATCGATGCGCATAATCTAAATTTTTCAGAGTGTAAAAGTGCGAAAATTAAGGTGTTTAGCTATTCATTCTGTTAACCTTGTTTTTTTCGTCTTGTAGTAAGCGTCCTAAACGTTGCTCTTTCTCTAAAGCTTTTTTCTTATAATCGTCGAATTCTCGTTCCGTGTCGTCTAGTCGTTTTCTTGCTTCTTTTGTAACTGAATTAGAATTTTTGAATTTATAAATAAAGAAAAGCAATGCTAGTATAAGTAAGGCTACAATTCCCCACATCATTGCCATGTAAGTTCCTTTAGTTAATGGTAAGCCTAAGAAAACAATATTGTCTTTCTCTTCATTAACTTGTTGTAGGTTTTGTTGAGTTGATTTAAGTTCAGTCTCTAAATTATTAATTTCTTTTTTTTGATTAGCTGCCGTTTTTTTTCCGGTAGAAATCTGATTTTTTAAAGTCTGAATATAAGAGTTCGTATTGTTTTTTAGTTTTATTAAATCATCGTAATTGACTACTTTATATTCTTGATAATTATTAGAAGATTCTATTAAGTCTTCAAACTGTTTTTGTATAGGGTTTTCGTTTTCATTGCTAATAGTATCTTGGGCTTTTCCGGAAAATGAATATCCCAAAATAAAGATTATTAAAATAAATAATTTGTTCATTGTAAAAAATACTTTTCTAGTTTGTTAGTATCAACGTAACCCGTAAAAACTTATTTTATTGTAGTAACGGATTAATAACGGGCAAATTTCTAAAGAAAGTTACTTAGAAACAACGAATAAAGAAGATAATTATTTTTCTTTTTTTAGTTGATTTGTTTTCAGTTGAATTTATACTATTGGGAATATAGTAATATACAGAAAAAGGCTTACTAATAATTTAGTAAGCCTTTTAGTTTGGGAATTATATGAGGTTATCTAAAGATAACTCTTTGTTTTTGACCTGTTTTGTCAATAAATGTCATAGATAGACCACCATTTCTAGATATATTTTTAAATGCTTCTTGTGCATCTCTAATATCTATAATTTTTTTACCATTAATTTCAGTAATTAATGCCCCTACAAATTCATCTTCCGGATAACGCTCATCTAAAGTTTTACTAATTTTCACACCGTACTTAGTGTCATAAAACTTAAGATCGTCTTTAGAAGCTTTGGTTACTTCTAGACCTATAGGTAACACAGCAGTACTCAGTTTAGTCAGTTTTACTTCGATTTCTCGTTCTTCTCCATTTCGTAAAATTGTAACATTCACAATATCATTAGGCCTTTTAGTATTTATGTAACCAGTAAGATCTGAAAATTTATTAATAGTAATATTATCTACCTTTTTAATTACATCGTTAGTTTGTATACCTGCTTTTTCAGCACCGCTTCCTTCGGTCACATCGCTAACAAATACACCTTGCGTAGTCCCATATTCTTTACTCATTTCTGGAGCTCGGTTAAAATCGCCTCCACGAATACCCAAAATTCCTTGTTGAATATCTCCATATTCCATAATATCATCAACAATTTTTTTAGCATTATTAGAAGGTACAGCAAAAGCATAACCTACATAGCTACCCGTCATTGAAGTAATAGCAGTATTAATACCTACTAATTCTCCGTTTATATTAACTAAAGCCCCACCGCTGTTACCAGGGTTAATAGCAGCATCGGTCTGTATAAAGGATTGTCCAGCATTAGCAGGATTTAAGTTTCTTGATTTAGCACTTACAATACCTGCTGTTACGGTAGATTTTAAATTAAACGGATTGCCTACAGCTAAAACCCATTCTCCAACTTTTACATTATTAGAATTCCCGAAAGGAATGTACTCTAAGTCTTTTTCCGGATCAATTTTTAGGAGAGCAATGTCTGAAACAGCATCAGATCCAATTACTTTTGCCGGATACGTTTTGTTATTATTAAGGGTAACTTCTAACTCATTAGCACCTTCAATAACATGATTATTAGTTACAATATAACCATCCGGAGTTATAATTACACCAGATCCTGTACCACGTAGTGACTTACTAGATTCTGTTTTGCCTTGCATAATATCTGCCCAACTACGTGGACCGTTAAAAACAGCCACATTTTTGACGTGAACTACTGCATGAACGGTTTTTTCTGCTGCTTTGGTAAAGTCAGCATTGGTTCCATAGACAGGTGTGGCACTATAATTTGCTTTTAATAAACTTTCTGCAGCTTCAGACTTTTCCGAAGTGAAATTTTCGGATTGTTCTGGTTCAAAAAACAATTTGTAGCTACCTAATGTTAAAATTCCACCTAAGATGGAAACAATAAGTAAACTTGCTAATTTTCTCATCTTTTTAATATTTATGTTTTGTTACTTGTTTTTACTCATTTTATATTGGACACAGGTAATAAACGCCAACGTCTTACAAAATTGTATATTTGTAGCGTTAAAAAATCTGTAAAAATGAAACTTCAGTTTTTCAAATATCAAGGAACAGGGAACGATTTTATAATGATTGATAATCGTCAGCAGCAAGTGTCCAAAAATAATACCAAACTTATAAACAAACTTTGCGATCGAAAATTTGGCATTGGTGCCGATGGTCTTATTTTATTAGAAAATGAGGATGGAGAAGCCGATTTTAAAATGGTTTACTTTAATGCAGATGGAAACCAAAGTACAATGTGCGGTAATGGAGGGCGTTGTATTGTAGCTTTTGCAAAACAGTTAGGCATTGTTACCGATAAAACTATTTTTACGGCAATAGATGGTGTACACCATGCAAGTATAGATGCTAATCAGGTGAATTTAGAAATGCAAAAAGTAAACGGTATAACTTCTAATGGAAACACAGCTTTTCTAGATACCGGTTCGCCACATCATATTGTTTTTACAGAGGCTGTAGAAAATTTAAATGTAAAAGAAGAAGGAGCTGCGATTCGATATTCTGATGCGTATAAAAAAGAAGGAACAAATGTGAATTTTGTAGCAGCTGGAGCAGATGCTAATACATTTTCAGTGAGAACTTATGAGCGTGGAGTAGAAGATGAAACTTTAGCTTGCGGAACCGGAGTTACGGCTGTAGCAATTGCTGCACATTACAGTAATCGAACTTCTGCTAACGAAATTACATTAAATGTGCCGGGAGGAAAATTAAAAGTTTCTTTTAAAGTCAATGGAGAAACATATTCTAATATTTGGCTAACTGGTCCAGTTGATTTAGTATTTAAAGGAGAAATAGAATGCTAACATTACAAGGAGACAGACTTTATTTGCGAGCTTTAGAACCAGAAGATCTTGATTTCTTACATATATTAGAAAATTCAGAAGAGTTTTGGGAAGTTAGTGCAACCCAAACGCCTTATTCAAGATATATTCTAAAAAAATATTTAGAAAATTCCCATTTGGATATTTATGAAGTCCGTCAATTACGTCTAGTAATTTGCAATAGTGAAAATAAACCTATTGGGCTAATTGATATTAGCGATTTTGACCCTAAAGATCGTAGAGCAGCTTTGGGAATTTTAATAGCTAATCCCGAAGAACGAAAAAAAGGATACGGAGCCGAAAGCTTATCGCTTTTATGTAGGTATTGTTTTAAACATTTGGGGCTTCATCAGGTTTATGCTAATATTGCAGCCGATAATTATCAAAGTATTAAATTATTTGAGTCTCAGGGATTTTCTAAAATTGGTTTAAAAAAAGAATGGTTTTTTTATAACGGAGAATTCAAGGACGAATATCTATATCAACTAATCAATAAAGATGTATTTTAAAAAAATATTAGCAGCAGTTGCTATTTTAGGATTAATAGGGCTTGGTTTTTTTAGCTATTATATTTACAACACTGTATTTGGAGAGAATACCAAATTTTCTGATTCTCAAGCAATTGTTTTAATTCCAACAAATTCAGATTATCGTTCTGTAATGGATAGTTTACGACCTTTAGTAAAAGATATACAAACATTACATATTGTAGCAGAGAAAAAGCAATATCCAAATAACATAAAAGCAGGTCGATTTATTCTGAAAAAAGGAATGAATAGTAATGAAATTGTAAATACACTGCGTAGTACAAATGTTCCCGTTAATATAACATTCAACAACCAAGAACGTTTAGAAGATTTAGCAGGGCGAGTAGCGCAACAAATTGAAGCCGATAGTACCTCCCTTATAAAGGTTATGAAAGATTCAACTTTTTTGGCGAATCATCAATTTTCAGAAGAAACAGCTTTAAATATGTATATTCCGAATAAATACGAGTTTTTTTGGAATACATCAGCGGAAGAGTTTAGAGATCGAATGTTGAAAGAATATAATCGGTATTGGACAGAAAGTCGTTTAGAAAAAGCTGAAAAAATAGGTTTAACTCCCAATCAAGTTATGGTGTTGGCATCTATTGTTCAAAAAGAAACTGCTAAAGTAGATGAGCGTCCAAAAGTAGCCGGAGTGTATATGAATAGGTTTAAAAATGGATGGAAATTAGAAGCAGACCCTACTGTGATTTATGCCCTAAAGAAACAAACTCAAAATTTTGACACCATTATAAAACGAGTTTTGTATAAAGATTTAGAATTAGATTCTCCTTACAATACGTATAAATACAAAACCATTCCTCCGGGACCCATTACAATGCCCGATATATCATCTATAAATGCTGTTTTAAACTATCAGCATCATGATTATTTTTATTTTGTAGCAAACGTTAAGAATTTCGGCTATCATAAATTTGCTAAAACGCTAGCTCAGCATAATCGAAATAAACAAGAATACGTGCGTTGGATTAATAAAAAAGGAATAAATAGATAGTTTTAAAAAATTAGTATAAATCACCTTACTAAAGGTTTTTTTCAAACTTTGAGTGTATTCCAGTTCAAAACTAAAGTGTACACTTGTCTTGAATTGGAATATTTTATATAGAGATCTTTAAAAATCGAAGTAATTTTTATAGAGTTTGGATTAAGAATATCTTTATTTATTCTGAAAAAATAAATTCATTCATAAAAATTGTTTTGCAAGTTGATATAGGAGTGGACTAATAAAATATTTTCGATACTTACCAATAAAATTCATATAAGATTAGCAAGTTCAAGTTTTTCAAATTTCGAAACTACTGAATATTCTTAATTCTTATATATCAATTGGAATATTTTTCCAGCATTGTTAATTATAGACTTACAAAACTTCTAGTAGAGACTTCTCATTATCATCTTTATAAGAGAATCTGGAGAGTGATTTTTCAGGCTTTCACTAAAGTTTTAAAATACTTAAAAAAAACTTTAACAGTCTGTTATTCAGGTTATTTAAAATTGTTGTACATTTGCGGTCGCAATTTGAAGAAGTAGTAAGCTCATAAAAATACAAAAAAATATTTAGTAAGCAACTTCTTCAGAAAAAAAATGTAATGAGTAAGAAAATTATTAAGCTTTCATGGTTGCCGTTTGTTGCTGGTTCTGTGTTTTTCAGTTTTAGTACAAAAGAAGCCGCTATATCTAGCTTGGAAATTGAAGGATTCTCGACACATTCTTTAGAGTTAGACTATACGGTCACTAATAACTCAATAGAGAATAGTCCGTTAAATCAAAAAGCAATAAAACCAACAAAGGCGCTTCCTAAATTAGGAAAGTCTTATACCGGTTTTAAAGAAGCTGTTGGTTTTAAAGAATCTCGAGGAAATTACAAAACCATAAACCAATATGGGTATATGGGAAAATATCAATTTGGTAAAGGAACATTAAATTTATTAGGAGTGTATAACACTCAAGAATTTTTAAACTCTCCAGCGTTACAAGAGAAAACTTTTTACACGAATGCTTCTCGTAATAAATGGATTTTACGCCGTGATATTAAGCGTTTTGTTGGGAAAACAATTAATGGAGTAGAGGTTACTGAGTCTGGTATTTTAGCAGCAGCACATTTAGCGGGACCAGGTAGTGTTAAAAAATACCTACGTAGTTTCGGAGCTCAATTATTTAATGATGCTTTTGGGACTAGTATTACAAACTATATGAAGCGTTTTGCAGGTTACGATACTTCATTTATAAAACCTGAAAAAAATCCGAGAGTAGATCTTTCGAATTTTAATGATTAATAAACAAAATTTAAAAAGCAGCTTTAATTAGGTGCTTTTTATTTTTGAATAATAAAAATGGTAGGTCTTTTATGAAGGTCTACCTTTTTTTGTTTCCAAGCAGATATAGGTAAAGTTAAAATATACTCAGAAGATAAGGTGATGTCCGCAGCAACACACAATTTTGTGGTTGGATGCAGTGTTTGTATCATATCTTCTAATAATTTATTATTTCGATATGGCGTTTCTATAAAAATTTGTGCCATATTCTTTTCAGAAGAAATTCGTTCTAACTGTTTTAACGCTTGTTTTTTTTCCTTTTTGTCGATCGGCAAGTAGCCATTAAAGCTAAAAGCCTGTCCATTCATACCACTAGCCATCATTGCTAAAAGAATGGAAGAAGGGCCAACTAATGGAACAACTTGAATCCCGTTTTGATGCGCTAACTTAACAATTTCTGCACCAGGATCAGCTACACCCGGTACGCCTGCTTCACTTAGTAAACCAGTATCGTAACCGGCTTTACAAGAATCTAAAAAAGTGGGGATTTCGGTAGCTTGCGTAAACTTATTAAGTGTTTTAAAATGTAATAAGTTTTGTTTTTTAGAAGGAACCAAGTTTTTAATAGATCTACGCGCTGTTTTCTCGTTTTCTGCAATATAATAATCAATACGTTCCACATGTTTTTTTACAGGAAGCGGTATTACATCTAATGGATTTGTATCCCCGAGAGTAGTAGGAATTAAATATAATTTCCCTAGCGTAGATTGAGTATCCATAATTAATAAATTCCTTTTTGAATTTTATCTGATATTACATCACAAGCTTCATTAAGCATTTGGTATACATTTTCAAAACCTTGATCGCCACGGTGATAAGGATCTGGAACGTCTACATTTTCTCCAGGGAAAATTTCCTCTAAAATAAGCTTAACTTTTGCTTTTTCTGCATCAGATTCTGCTAGCTCAATTGCGTCATCATAATTGAATTGATCCATTACAAAAATATGATCAAATTCTTTTAAATCTTCAGCAGTTAATAATCTACCACGTTGGTTGGTTATATCTAAATTATAACGCTTTGCTATTGCTACAGAACGAGAATCTGGTGGATCACCAACGTGGTAATTTCCGGTTCCTGCGGAATCTACCAGCACATCGGTATTATCATTTAATTTAGACTTTAAAATGCCTTCAGCCAGGGGCGATCTACAAATATTACCCAGGCAAACCATTAGTATCTTGGTTTTCATAATTGTCGGGTTTTAGACGTAAAAAGCCCTTGTTTAAGAGCTTTTTAATTGGTTACATAGTTAGTTTTTTATTCAAATCTTCTACAAATTTTTTGAATTGTTTATCAGTTGTAGAAAGATTATCAACAGTTTTGCAAGCATGCAACACTGTAGCGTGATCTCTTTTTCCTATTTGCGATCCAATACTCGCTAAAGAAGCTTTGGTAAACTTTTTAGCAAAGAACATAGCTAATTGTCTAGCTTGTACTATATGGCGTTTTCGCGTTTTAGATTGCAAGGTATCTACATCCATCTGGAAGTAATCGCTTACTACTTTTTGAATGTATTCTATACTTACTTCCTTTTTTGTATTTTTTACGTAATTGTCTACAATACCTTTAGCAAGAACTAAATCTATTTCTTTTTTATTGAAAGAAGAGTGGGCAATAAGTGAAATTACAGCTCCTTCTAATTCCCGAATATTAGTTTTAATATTATTCGCTAAAAATTCAACAATTTGTTCTGGCATTTCAACACCGTCACGGTATAATTTGCTTTTAATTATCGAAACGCGAGTATCAAAATTAGGATGTTTCAATTCAGCAGAAAGGCCCCATTTAAATCTTGAAAGCAATCGTTGCTCAATATCCTGCATATCTACAGGAGCCTTATCACTTGTTAAGATTACCTGCTTTCCATTTTGGTGTAAGTGGTTAAATATATGGAAAAAGACATCTTGTGTTCCGGCTTTACCAGAAAGTAACTGAATATCATCAACAATAAGAACATCGATAATTTGGTAAAAGTGAATAAAATCGTTTCTATTATTCTTTTTTACCGATTCAATATATTGTTGTGTAAACTTCTCTGCAGAAATATATAAAACAGTTTTTTCCGGATGTTTATCTTTAACTTCAACACCAATCGCATGAGCAAGGTGAGTTTTTCCTAAGCCAACTCCTCCAAAAATAAGAAGAGGATTAAAAGAAGTTCCTCCGGGTTTATTTGCTACAGCTAATCCTGCAGATCTAGCTAATCGGTTTGAATCACCTTCTAAAAAATTATCAAAACTATAGCTAGGGTTTAATTGAGATTCAATTTTTACATTCCGAATCCCTGGAATTACAAATGGATTTTTTAATTCCGGATTTTTATTTTTTACCGGTACATCAACTTCCTGAGAAGCCATGTTAGAACGTTGAGTGCTTGGTATTTTTTCAGTAAAAGGCATTCGGTTGCCGTATGTGTTCTCCATTTTGATTACATACACCAACTTTGCTTTTTCTCCAAGCTCTCTATTTAAAGATACTTTTAATAACTTAACGTAATGCTCTTCCAACCACTCATAAAAAAACTTAGATGGAACCTGTATACTCAAGGCACGGTCCGTAAGCTTTACGGCCTGTATTGGCTCGAACCAGGTTTTATATGCCTGCGGCGATATATTATCTTTTATAAAAGCTAAACAGTTATTCCAAACTGATTGCGCAGTTTCCGACATGCTTTTTGAGGCGTTATTAATTGGTTACTAGATTGTTTGATTTATACCTTCAAAAAAAGAATACTTTTTTAAAGAAGGGGCACAAAGATGTGAACAAAAAATGTAAAAAAAAAACACTTTTGGGGTTGAATATTTAGAATATTTTGTTCATACTTATAATACATCGAATCACAAAATTTTATTTATTTAATTCTTAAAAAAACCAGTATGAAATCTCATAAAACAACGCTCAAAGTTCGATACGCAGAAACAGACCAAATGGGTGTTGTACACCATGGAAACTACGCACAATACTTAGAGATTGCCCGGATATCTTGGCTTGAAAATGTGGGAATTTCCTATAAAGATATGGAAAAAAATGGGATCATGTTGCCTGTTTATGAAATGAATTTTAAATTTAAAAAATCTGCTTTTTTTGATGATGAGTTAACCATTGTAACTCGTCTAAAAACAACGCCAGACGTTCGTATAAGTTTTGATTATGAAATCTATAATAAATCCGGAGAATTGCTCACCACGGCCACTACAATTTTAGTATTTATGGATGCTAAGAAGAGACGACCAATACGTTGTCCTAAATATGTGTTAGAGCTATTGGGAAAAGACTGATTTTTTAATAACTTTTTATCAAAAAAAGCGAAAATAAAATTTATTTAAGAACTTTTTATAGCTTCTATTTTTTTGATTGTTACTTTGTAAATAGTATCAAATTTTTCAAATATAAAATCGGCATATTTTTTTCGGACGGAAAGGTAAATCTTACAATCCAATTCTAATTTTTGCTCAAGGATTGTAAGATTATTTTCTTTGATGGTTCGCATTACAATATTCATTTCAGGATAACCAAAAGAAACTTCAAAAATTTCATCGATTGTTCTCTGCACAATAGTAGCGTTTTCAAGAGCTAATTGTGCAGCTGTTTTATAAGCATTTATAAGTCCACCAACACCTAGTTTTATGCCACCAAAATACCTTACCACAACAATAAGTACATTGGTTATCTCGAAAGATTGTATTTGTCCATAAATCGGCATTCCGGCTGAATTAGAGGGTTCTCCATCATCGTTTACTCGATAGTATATAGAATTTCCCTCTTTTCCGGTTTGCCAAGCAAAACACCAATGCCGCGCTTTATGATGTTTACTTTTTAAAGTTTCGATATGCGTATTGGCTTCAACCTCCGAATAAATCGGATAAGCATAGCCGAAAAATTTCGAATTTCGATCTTTAAATAAAACTTCAGCGCTTGGTTTTGTAAGTGTTTTGTAGGTGTCCTTCATAAATGGTTACTTCCCGATTTTTTGATAGAATTATTGAAATAAATCTTTTTTAACTGAAAATAAATTAATTACATCTTCTTTTTCAGGATTAATATTCCATGTTTTAATTCCTAATTTATCTGCTGTTTCTATATTTTCTTTAGTATCATCTATAAACAAACATTCTTCGGCAGAAAGCTGATGTTGTTTAAGTACAAACTCATAGATGTTAGCATCTGGTTTTCTGAAATTTATTTCGTAGGATAAATAAAAGGCATCAAAACATGCTTTAAATTCTTCGAAGAACTCAACATTTTCCCGAACCCAATCAATATGAATTTCATTAGTGTTACTCAGTAAAATTAATAGGTATTGTTTTGAAGCAGCTAATTTTTTTAAAAAATCTAATCGGTATTTTGGAAAATCTACAAGAATCGAGTTCCAGGCATTTAAAAATTCATCTTTTTCTAACTTGGTGAAAGTTTGTTGATATTCTTTAATGAATGTATCAGAATCTAAATTACCTTTTTCGTATTGTAAATTTTTATTGGCTAAATGTGAAGGCAATTTTGTAATGCCGTGTTTTGCTAAATTAGTTGGAGTAGCAGATTTATCGAGATTGATAAAAACATCGCCAAAATCGAAAATGATTGTTTTAATCATTCAAATATATTTTAAGTTGGTTATTCTCAATTTTTTCTATGGAAATTAAATTGCCTGTAATGTTAGGGGCAGAAATTCCTTCTTTAATGGATGCTGTTCCTGTAAAAACTCGAGCTTCATCCCATAGATTAGTATCTATAAAATGTTGCAAGGTTTGAAGACCACCTTCAATAATAACCGATTGTAAACTTTCTTTATATAATATGTTAACTATTTGTTCCGAAAGATTATTTGCAAAATCTGCTAATTTATAGGTGCAATTTGGTAATTCTGTTTCAGTAATTAATAGAGTTTTAGCACTAGAATCGAAAATAGCCGAATCTGCAGGAATTTTTCCTTTCCTATCAATTACAATTCGCGTAGGATTAGCTCCTTTTACTAAGCGAGTACTTAATTGTGGATTATCGGCTAACGCGGTTTTAGTGCCTACTAATATGGCTTGTTCTTCAGCTCGCCATTTATGCACAAGTTGTTTCGCATAGGCATTGCTAATCCAAACTGGAGCACGTTCATTTTTACTGATTGGAGCTATAAAACCGTCTTGGCTTTGTGCCCATTTTAAAATAATATAGGGGCGTTTTTTGGTATGAAAAGTAAAAAAGCGTTTATTGAGTAAATGACTTTCTTTTTCTAGAATACCAACAGAAACATCGCAACCTGCTTCCATTAGTTTTTTAATACCTCTTCCGGCTACTTCGGAAAAAGGATCCACTGTAGCAATAACTACTTTTTTAATTCCTTCGGCAATAATTAAATCGCTACAAGGAGGTGTTTTACCAAAGTGACTACAGGGCTCTAAGCTAACATAAATTGTCGCTTTTTTAAGAAGTGCTTTATTTTTAACCGAATTAATAGCATTAACCTCGGCATGAGCTAAACCAGCTTTTTGATGCCAACCTTCACCAATAATATTATCGTTATAAACAATTACAGATCCAACCATTGGGTTTGGATACGTAGTACCTAAACCGTTTTTAGCTAATTGAAAGCACCTTTTTAAATATTTTTCGTGAGTATTCACAATAGTCTCTTTTTGGAGTATGGGAAATCCAAAATTAACGATTTTAGTAAGAATTATTAGTGCTTATTAAGTAAATATACCACTGTGAATTTTTCTGTGATTTTTAGAAAACTAATTTCTTCTGAATGTAAATCGAAAGCTATATAGCTATACAAGTTTTTAGTTATTGAACTCTTTTTTAATTCTGCTTAATTTACGTTTGGTGTCACGTTCTTTTATTGTTTCCCGTTTATCGTATAGTTTTTTACCTTTTGCTAAGGAGATTTGAAGTTTCGCTAAACCACGATCGTTAATAAAAAGCCGGAGCGGAATTATCGTTAAACCAGAATTTTTCACTTCTTTCTCTAACTTTCTTAATTCCCTTTTTTGTAATAAGAGTTTACGTTCGCTTTTAGGATTATGGTTAAAATGAGTAGCATGCGAATATTCTTCCACATGCATATTAATAACAAACAACTCTCCATCCTGAAATTCACAAAAGCTTTCTGCTATAGATGCTTTACCTTGGCGAATTGCTTTAATCTCGGTACCAGCAAGTTTAATTCCGGCTACGTACTTATCTAGAAATTCGTATTGAAATTTCGCTTTTCGGTTTTTTATGTTGATGGTGTTCTTTTGTTTCATAATATGCAAAAATAGTAAGCTTTCTTTAATTATAAGTATTCTTTAGAGAAATACTAACAAATTTAGCGCTTAATAAAGTAAATAAAGATACTTATCGTTTCATTGTTATCTAGATAATAGTCTTTTATTTATTTGAAGCAGATTATGTTAAATACCTTTAAACCTTATTAGAATGTTTTAATTAAAAATGTTCACATAGGTTATTAGTTTATGTTAATAAATCTCAATTAACGTGTGTTTTAAAAAGCTTTAACAAGCATTTATCGGCTTCTCTATAGCCTCTGCAGTACTTTTATAAAAAAAAGAAGCTATGAGTACGATGATTGAACAAGATGTAATGAAGACAGTAAATCCAACAACTGGAAAACCATTAAAAGAATATTCTTTAATGACAAATGAAGAAGCAAGTGCTGCTGTTAAACGTTGTCATGATGCTTTTGTAGATTGGAAGAAAAAGTCATTAGAAGAAAGAGCCGAAGTAATTAAAGCCATAGGGAAAAATCTAGCAGCTTCTAAAAAAGAATTTGCTCAGTTAATGACCAATGAAATGGGTAAATTACGAAGTCAAGGTGAGCAAGAGATTGAATTATGTGCGAAAATTTGTGAACATACGGCTGAAAGTGGATCTAAAGAATTACAAAACGAACCGGAAAGAGAATTACCAGGCGGAGGTAGAGGAATTATAAAATATTCACCAATTGGTGTAGTATATGGAATACAACCTTGGAACTTTCCAGCATATCAGGTAATTCGTTATGCTATTGCGAACTTAATGGCTGGTAACGGTGTGTTACTTAAACATGCTGAAAGTGTAACCGGATCTGCTATTAAGGTAAAAGAAGTTTTTGAAGAAGCTGGACTTCCAAAAGATCTATTTACAGTACTGCTTATAAATCATGACCAGTCTGATGAAATTATAAAAAATGATTTTGTACGTGGGGTAACTTTAACAGGAAGTTCTAAAGCGGGAAGACATGTTGCTAAAGTTGCTGGAGAAAATTTGAAAAAAACTGTTTTAGAGTTAGGATCTAACGATGCATATTTAGTTTTAGATGATGCCGATTTAGAAACTGCAGTAGATTGGAGTGTAAAAGGTAGGATCTATAATAACGGAGAAACCTGTGTAGCAGCGAAACGATTTGTTGTAACCGAAAAGAATTACGATAAATTTTTAGAGGCATTTACCGAAAAAATGAGCAAAATAAAATTTGGTAATCCTAATGATGAGGATACTCAATTAGGACCAATTGTCCGTGAAGATCTTAGAGATAAATTACATGAGCAAGTGGAAGAAAGTGTGAAGAAAGGAGCTAAAGTTTTATGTGGTGGAGGAATACCAGAGCAAGATGGATTTTTCTATCCGGCAACTGTTTTAGCAAATGTAGAGCCTGGACAACCAGCTTACGATGATGAGTTATTTGGGCCAGTAGCTTCTGTAATTAAAGCAAAAGATGATGAGGATGCTATGCGAATTGCAAACGACAGTCGCTTTGGTTTAGGTGGAGGCATATTCTCTAAAAATGAGAAGTATGCTATTGAACTAGCAGAAAAGCATTTTGATACCGGTATGGTGTTTATAAATGGTTTTGATGTTGCACAACCAAATATGCCATTCGGTGGAGTTAAAAACTCAGGATATGGTAGGGAACATGGTGGTTTTGGTATTAAAGAATTTGTAAACGCTAAAGCAATTAATATCTTAAAATAAACACCGTTTAATTAGCTTATTAAGTAATTGAATTAAATAAAAAAAGCCATAGAATTATTTTCTACGGCTTTTTTATTTAATAAGTTTTATTGCTTATTGAGCGGTAAGTTCCAATAAAATAACTTGTGTTAATTGTTTAGTGAAACTATTAAAATTATTATCTGAAATTACTAATACAGATTGGTTTCCATTTGTTAGTTTAGGGCCAAAGCATATTCCTTCAATATTATCTACAATACCATCGGTTAATTGATCTTTAACGTTTTTAAAATCGAATAGTAATTTCTTTTTAGCCGGTTTAAAATCGATTTTTTTAAGACTTTCTGCATCTAGAGTATTAGTAGCATTTTCTACATTTACTTCAAAAATTCTAACGGTATTGCTATGAGAACCATGTCCGGCTGAAAATGCGCGTTCTAAAAGTAAAAAATGATCTTTTTTATACTCTAATATTTCTGTAATTCCATTAATGGCAAAATAAAGCCATGGTATTTTAGAGATTCCATCTAATTTGTAAGCGAACTGTTTGGTAGCTTTCTTAGTTTTATTATCAAAATAAGTAATTCTAGAATACGATTTTGTAGGGAATAATTTTGGTTTAGGTCCATCTTTAACTAAAGGTAATTCTGTAGAAACCCAAATTCCATTTCCGGTAAGAGCGTTTGTTATTCCTTCAAAAACACCATTATGTCTTGGTTTCTGTGACCCAGAAGCTTTAAAATAATCGGGTATTTGGTAAGAAGATTTATAATTCCCTTGCGAATCGACAATAAATACTGAAGGATCACGAGCATTAGTTACACTACCTTCGCTACTAATTATAAAATCTTTTCCATCTTCTGTAATTCGAATAGATTCTGGATCTAGTACATGGTTATCAAAAAATGAATCTTTCTTATTTATAAATATTGTTTTATCGAATAAAATGGTATCAATTTTATTATTTTTGATAGGAATCGATGCTTTATAAAATCTAGCTTTGTTGGGAACGTCTACTATAAAATAGTAATAACCATCTTTATAATCGATACCCGATAATCCACCAATTTTAGTTCCGTCTATACTTTTATCTGCGTTGATTATATATTCATCTAAAAATTTTAACTGAACTTCTTCGTTTTTAATTTTTCGTGTAGTGGCGCAAGAGCTTAAAAATAAGCTAAGAATAGCCAAAATCGATATTTTTTTCATTTATAAATTTTGTGGCTAAAATAACAAAAGCTTAAGTAAATTATAGCTTTTCATTGGCACAAAAATGATAGAAGGAGTAGTAATTTTATCCTACAAACCAATAAAAACAAAGATTATGAATAACGATCAGTTAGAAGGAAAATGGAAGCAGATTAAAGGTGATTTCAAACAAAAGTATGGAAATGTAACCGATGATGATGCAACTTATTCAGAAGGAAAATTTGACGAAATGTTGGGGAAACTTCAAGAGCGTACAGGTAAAGATAAAGAAGCACTAAAAAAAGAGATTGAGAAGTGGTAATTTTTGCAATTTAGTGAAAAGAAGGCTGTAGAAATACAGCCTTTTTTAATTTGTAAGGAAAATTAAAATAGCTTTTAAAATGTTTTGTATTTTTAATTGATATTGGTTATTTATCAAAGTATATTTTATAATAAGTTGAAAGAAGCACATGGAAAAAATTAGTTGGGGAATTATTGGCTGTGGTGATGTAGCAGAAGTAAAAAGCGGACCTGCATTTCAGCAATGTAAAAATTCTGAATTGGTTGCGGTAATGCGTAGAAATGGTGCTAAAGCAAAAGATTTTGCTGAGCGACACAAGGTTCCCAATTGGTATGATAATGCAGAAGAATTATTGGCTAGAATAGATATAAATGCCGTCTATATTGCAACACCTCCAGCTTCGCATTTAAAATATACATTACAAGCTATAGCTGCCGGAAAAGATATTTACTTAGAGAAACCCATGACAATTTCTGAAAATGAGGCAATAAAAATTAGTGAAACGTTAAAAAATAGTAGTTCTAAATTAACAGTTGCTCATTATAGAAGAAAATTGCCTGCTTTTTTAAAGGTAAAAGAACTATTAGCAAATAAGGAAATAGGCGAGATTCGTGTAGCTGATATTCAAATTTTACGATCTCATAAAAATGATTTAATTGCAGAAAGCGATGATAATTGGCGAGTAGATCCTTCTGTTTCAGGTGGTGGTTTATTTCATGATTTGGCACCCCATCAATTAGATTTAATGTATCATTATTTTGGTGATATTGAATCGGTGAAAAGTTTTTCAGATAATCAGTCTAACCTCAACTCGACGGACGATGTGGTCAACGGAATTATTCACTTTAAAAATGGTGTGCAATTTCGTGGAGTATGGAGTTTTTCCGTATCAGAAGAATCACAATTAGATCGCTGTATTATTTATGGAAGCCAAGGTAATATTGAGTTTCCGTTCTTTGGTGATCAGGTAATTTTAAATACAGAAAGAGGTAAACAGGTTTTTGAGTTTGAAAGTATTCCACACGTTCAACAACCAATGATTCAGGAAACAGTAAATTATTTTTTAGGTACAAATAATAATCCCTGTACCGCCGAAGAAGGTTTGGTAGTAATGAAATTATTAGATGCATTTACTCAATAATTAAAATTTAATTACTTCAAAAATTGCCAAAAATCAAAAAATGATTTTCAGTTAGTTTTGTGCACTGCTTAATTCCGACAACTTTATTACTGTTTTCCAATTTCGAGTGGTTGCTCCCACTTTAAGTTTTTTCTCGAAGAATGTATTACTAAGTTTAGTTTTATGGTATTTACCCTCACAATATAAAAACACGTTTTTACCATGTATAAGAAACCGATCTGGATTATATTGTAATGCTTCTGTTTTTTGTTGATTTTCGGTAGTAGGAATATGTTTTAAAAAAGTAAGATGTAGGTGTGTATTTTCCGTTTCGGTAGTGTAAAATGGATTATTAGTTAATAAAAATTGTATTTCTTCTGCTGTTCTAATAATAACCGGAACTTCAAAACCAAATTGTTCAAAAATTGCTTTTTCAAGTTTATTTTCTAAAGCTGAATTGTCTTGCGAAGATTGAAATATGATATTTCCACTTTGTATATAAGTACTCACTTTTTCTAAATCTAGGCGTTCACAAAGCGTTTTTAAATCTTTCATTAAAATTTTTCTTTTCCCACCAACATTAATACCTCTTAAAATTGCAATTTTTGTCATTTATATAGTTTTAGTATTACGATAGATTTAAAAAAGCTAATGTTACAATTAGCAACCAAAATAGCTAAAATTTAAATATGTATAGCTCAAAACTCTTTTCAATTTATTTATTGCGAATTGAAATGTCTAGTCTCGAAAAAACATAATTTACTGTTAATTTGCATAATTAATTTATAAAAGTATTGGGAGTATAGCCGTGTTGTAGCTGTTTGCTTTTTTTATCTTGTATTACTTTTTAAGCTAACATTTATTAAAAATCAGCATTATATGGCATCAACAATTTTAATAGTGGGTGCATCCGGTGCGTTGGGAATGCATTTGGTAAGAGAATCTATAGAAAAAGGATTTAAGGTAAGAGTGCTTACACGTTCTGAAGAAGGATTTGTAAAATTAAAGGAATATACAGCTGATATTTGGCGTTTAGATGCGAGCAAGGAGACAAATCAGTTACAAGATATAACTAAAGATATCGATTATGTGGTTTCCGCTTTAGGAAAATCGATTAGCTTGTTTCATCCTACATCGAATTCTTTTTATGACAATAATTATAAAGCAAATTCAAATATTATAGCCGATGCAAAAAAACATCAGGTAAAAAGGTTCTTCTATGTTTCGATGAAAGGTGCCGATAGTGCATCTGAATTTACAATACCTAGAATGCATAAAATGGTTGAAGAGAAACTGGAAAAATCGGGATTAGAATATTCGATTATCCGTCCGGTTGGTTTTTTCTCGGGATTAAACGATTTGATTATTATGGCTAAGCGACAAATTATTCCTTTGCTAGGAGATGGGCAGGCTAAAACGAATAGTATTTATCATGGCGATTTAGCTAATTATATAATGACAACTTTTTTAGATCTTCCGAAACTTATGGAAATAGGTGGCCCGATTGTACATTCTCGAGAAGAAATGGCGGAAATGATTCAGAAGCATATTAGAGGAAAAATAGTAAAAATACCAACTACATTAGCTAAAGTAGGGAATGATTTCTCTAATCTAATAAGCAAAGAACAATTCGGGCATAAATTATCTTATTTCACACATATAATGACTCATGATATGATTGGAGAGAAAAGAGGATTTTTAAGTTTTGAAAATTACTTAAAAGAAATAGATTTAGATAAAATTAAATAGTTAAACCTAGCAAAAAATAAAACTATGCAGGAGTATGATGCTGTAATTATAGGAAGTGGTCCCAATGGTATTGCAGCCGCTATTTATCTTCAGCAAAAAGGATTAAAAACACTAATACTAGAAGCTAAACCTCAGCCGGGTGGCGCTACTAAAACTGGAGAACTAACTTTACCCGGTTTTCAGCACGATATAGGGTCTGCAGTATTACCGATGGCATATAGCTCGCCTTTTTTTGAACAATTACCTTTAGAAAAATACGGATTAAAATGGATATTTCCGGATATTCCTTTTGCACAAACGCTTGAAAACGGAGATGCCGTAGCTTGTTATAAAGAAGTTGAAAAAACAGCCAAAGGTCTTGAAGAAGATGAAGTGGCGTATACTAAATTGATGGGTACTTTAGTAACAGATTGGCCAAAAATAGCGGATGATATTTTAGGCCCGTTAGGTATTCCATCGCATCCTTTTAAATTTATAAATTTTGGCAGGTATGCATTGCTTCCGGCAAAAACATTAGCTAATCATTATTTTAAAAAATCAAAGAGTCAATCGTTGTTTTACGGCGCAGCCGCACATTCCACATTACCGCTTACTAATTTAGCATCAGCATCTTTCGGATTAGTATTAACAATTATGGCGCACCTAAATGGGTGGCCTTTCCCAGAGAAAGGAGTTTCATCTCTAATTAATGCTTTGCTAGAATATTATAAAGATTTGGGAGGAGAGCTGATTTTAAATAAAACTATCACCAGTTCTAAACAGCTTCCATCTTCAAAAATTCAGTTATTCGATCTTACGCCTAAACAGCTTTTACACATTGAAGGTTTAAATTTTAGTACTTCTTACCGAAAGCGACTATCAAATTACAAGTACGGATCTGGTGTGTTTAAAATAGATTGGGCTTTAGATGAACCCATTCCTTTTTTGAATGAAAAATGCAGAAAAGCAGGAACGATACATATTGGTTTTAGTCCTGAGGAAATAGAAATTTCAGAAAAAGTAATTTCTGAAGGGAAAATCTCTGATAAACCTTATGTTTTACTGGTGCAGCCAACTGTTTTTGATACTACGCGTACACCTGAAAATAAACATACAGCCTGGGCATATTGTCATGTTCCAAACGGAAGTAAAAAAGATTGTACCGAATTAATAGAGCAACAAATTGAAAAAGCAGCTCCCGGTTTTAAACAAACGATTTTGAAACGTTCGGTTATGAATACCGAAAAACTTGAATTGTTTAATCCCAATTTGGTAGGTGGTGATATTAATGGAGGAAGGCAAGATATTACACAGATTTTTACAAGACCTGTAGTAAAAATTTCTCCGTATAAAACCTCGAATAATTCAGTTTATATTTGCTCTTCCTCAACACCACCAGGTGGAGGTGTTCATGGAATGGGTGGCGTAAATGCTGCTAAACAAGCATTAAAAGATCATTTTTAATGACTTTAAGTACTATTACCTAAGAGCAAGCCCATGAGTCGTTTATTAGAAATTTTTTCTTATGTAAAGGAGAACCTCAAAACATTGAATTTCGATTATCGAATAAAATCAAAGTCAAAATTCAGTGATTAATACTTGTAGCAATTATTTGTTTTACGAGAATTT
Organism: Zunongwangia sp.; assembly: GCF_048269745.1. NCBI lineage: Bacteria > Pseudomonadati > Bacteroidota > Flavobacteriia > Flavobacteriales > Flavobacteriaceae > Zunongwangia > Zunongwangia sp. The sequence continues at coordinate 45,359 of NZ_JBLXIB010000007.1, forward strand.
ACTTAAGATACAGGAGATTTATATAAGCCTTTAAAATCTTTATATATTTGAGTTTCTCAAGTCAAAATATCTCAAGACAAGGCCATGAGGCATTTATCAAAAAAATATTTCGATTTCCGAGGCTTACCTCGGAGCATTTAATCTCGATTATCGAATAAATACTCCTATATGCGCATACAAAACGCTTACCAAAATAATTTAAAAAATATATCTTTAGAAATACCTGAAAACCGACTAATTGTGGTAACAGGTTTATCGGGTTCGGGAAAATCTTCATTAGCAATGGATGTTATCGGTAACGAAGGCTACCGGTATTTTTTAGAAAGTTTACCGGCGTATAATCAACAAAACGCAGCGGCAATTCCCACCGCTGAAGTTGATACCATTTCTGAACTACCACCGGTGATAAAAGTGGAACAATCAAAACGATTTCAGTCGATTAATGCAACTTTCGGGACACTTTCAGAATTAACCCCAATTTTCAGGATTTTGTTTGCTCGCTATTTCGCAGCAGAAAAAATGAGCAAATCGCTGTTTTCTTTTAATCATCCAAAAGGTGCCTGTGAATATTGTCGTGGTATAGGTGAAGCGGAGTATATCGATTTAAATAAATTAATTGGAGATGAGACGAAAACACTGCGGGAAGGCGCTATTGTAACTACATTGCCGGGTGGTTATATTGTGTATTCGCAAATTACGGTTGAAGAACTGAATAAAGTTTGTAACGCACATGGGTTTAGCGTTGATATCCCGTGGAAAGATTTAAGTGCCGAGCAGCAAGATGTTATTTTAAAAGGGAGCGATCGTATTCAGGTTTATTATGGTAAACATAGTTTAGAATCTCGCCTGCGTTGGGAAGGTTTTAAAGCGAAACCTCGTGAAATAGGCTATTACAAAGGAATGCTTCCTATAATGAATAACATACTTCGGTTAGATCGGAACAAAAGTATTTTACGTTTTGTAAGTTCTAAAGTTTGCCCAAGTTGCCATGGCGCTAGGATAAAAGCAGCACATCTAAAATTTAAATGGAAAGGTTTAAATTTTAAAGAATGGATGGATTTGCCGCTGCAGGAACTGTATGATAGGTTGAAAAATCTACAATTAAACGGAGGAGAAAAAGTATTAATTGAAAAATTAGGTACGCAACTGCAGGATTTAATTCGGTTAGGAATGGATCACTACCAGTTAAGCACACCGAGTACGGAAATTTCTTCGGGAGATGGCCAGCGGATTAAACTGATAAAACAGGTAAACAGTAGTTTGCAAGGTATTTTGTATGTTTTTGATGAACCTTCTATCGGTTTGTCACCAGCCTATCAAAAGCATTTGTATCATATTTTACGCCGATTAATTAGTCGTGGGAATATGGTAATGGTGGTGGAACATGATTTGAATTTGATAAAAAAATCGGACTGGATTGTAGAATTGGGGCCAAAAGCCGGAATTGAAGGAGGAGAAATTATTTTCAATGGTGCTACTCAACAGTTTCTTCAATCTAAACAGTTAGCAAGCCCTACTTTAGAAGTTTTGAAAAACCAATCAACTGAAGCAAAATCTAGCCGGGAAGTTGTTGATGAAGCTTATTTTCAACCTAAAAAAAATGGATTATCCGTAATTAGCAGAAAAACGAAAACAATTGTACAGCATTTACAAACCTATTGTGATAATGAAGCTATAAAGCTACAAACGGTCTCTGATCAACCTATCGGGAAAACACCACGAAGTAACCCGGCTACGTATACCGGAATTGCAGATAAAATACGCGATATATTAGCGAAAACTACAGAAGCAAAATTGTTAAAACTCACTAAAAGTTCTTTTTCATTCAACAATAAAGCAGGACGTTGTGAGCGTTGCGAAGGCGCGGGTGTTATTACCTTATCGATGAGTGTAATGGGAACTATCAATCAAACTTGCCCAACTTGTAATGGTAAACGGTTTAAACCCGAAGTTCTGAAAGTAACCTTTCATCAAAAAAACATTGCTGAAATTTATAATTTGAGTATTTCAGAAGCCTACAATTTCTTTAAAGAAGAAAAAAAGTTAGCTGAGGTATTATCCTTAATGATTAGTTTAGGATTAGGTTATATTAAATTGGGGCAACCCTCTAATACGTTATCGGGTGGTGAAGCTCAACGAATTAAATTAACCAAGCATTTTTCGAAAACCGCTAAAAATACTATGTTGCTGCTAGAAGAGCCCAGCATTGGTTTGCATCAGTTAAATGTACAGCAATTGTTAGATGCTTTACATCAATTAAAAAAACAAACAGCCGGAATTGTATGTTTCGAAAATCATGAATTATTTCAGTTAACTAGTGATGTTTGGGTTGCTAATTCCGAAGAAATTCAAGAGAAAGAAGCAGTGTTTCCAGAAAAAAAAGAAACAACAACTATTGCCATCCAAGGAGCCAGAACCCACGCGTTAAAGGATATTAGTATTGATCTACCGAAAGAAAAACTAACAGTAGTAACCGGGATTTCCGGTTCTGGAAAATCTTCTTTGGTTATCGATACCTTACATGGCTATGGCTTACAGGAAATGAGTAAGCAATTTTCGAGCTATCAGCAAAATCGAGTAGGGGTTAATTATCAATTTGAAGTTTCTCATATTAATGGATTAATGCCAAGTATTTGTATTACGCGTAAAGAAAAGAATTTTTCAGACCGATCAGACATTGCCAAGCAAACCGATATTGATAAAAGTTTGCGTTTCGCATTTTCTCGTAAGGCACAATACCAAGGTAAAGAATGGTCGGCGAGTCATTTTTCTAATAACCATGAACTAGGGAAATGTGGTGTTTGTGATGGATTAGGGCAAGAGTTGTTACCTGATGTATCTAAAATTGTGAGAGATGACAATTTAAGTATCGCCGAAGGAGTATTTGAGCATAATAAAGCCTTGTACTATTACGGGCAAGCAGGAGGGCAGTATATGGCAATTGTTGAAGAAATTGGAAAAGAATACGGATTCAATTTACAAACTCCTTTTAAAGATTTAAATAAAAAGCAAAAAGCCATCATTTTTGAAGGAATACCTGACAAAGAATGGGAAGCCCAGTGGCATTTTAAAACAAAATCTCGCGAAGGTACACAGCAGGTAAAAATGATTTGGAAAGGGCTGTTTACGTATTTAATGGATGAATATTTTTTAACTCGAAAAAATAAAAGCATTCATCACTTAAGCGCTTTATTGTCGACAACCACTTGTAGCCATTGTGAAGGTAGTGGTTTAAAACCTGAACGTTTAGAAATTCAGTTAGATCAAAAATCCATCTATGAAATAAAGAAGATGGATTTTAATGAATTTGAAAAATGGATTAAAACTGCAAAACCTACTGATGAAATTGATAGGCAATTGCTCGAGAAACTTCAAGAACATCTTATCCTTACCTTAGAGCGAGCTAGGCAATTGCATATCGATCATTTACAGCTTAATCGAAAATCGAAAACACTTAGTGGCGGAGAGCAACAACGAATTGCGCTAATCAAACAACTTAACAGTCCGCTAAAAGGCATTACGTATATGCTAGATGAGCCTTCTGCAGGATTATCAGAACAAAACATTCCGGATTTAATTAATCTGCTAAATAGTTTAGTCGCAAAAGGAAATACAGTTATTGTAATCGAACATCATAAAGATTTGGTTTTAGCCGCCGATCATTTAGTTAAAATTGGTCCGGGTGCGGGTATACATGGAGGCGATATAACTTTTGAAGGTAGCCCAAAAGCCTTTTTAGAAACCGCTGAATGTCATCCTTATTTAAAAGCATCGAAAACGAGTCTACAACTTCGTCTTCGTCTTTCTAAATCGAGAATTTCAATTCAGCAATTAAAAAAGCATACGCTGGAAAAAGAGTCATTAACTATTCCGATTGGTGGAATTACTGCTATAACCGGAAAATCTGGAATTGGAAAAACCACATTAGTAAAAGATATTTTAATTCCCAGTATTGTACAAAGTACACCGGTAAATTGCAAAACAATTGACTATCCAAAATCGTACAAAAGTGCGCAATATTTTGAGCCTAAAAAGCTACAAGCTCATAATGCAACATTACTCGTTTCATATTTAGATATTTTAAAAGTAATCAGTACGCTTTTTGCTAAAGAGAGCGGATTGAAACCGAAAGATTTTTCGTATAAAACAAAAACGAGTCAGTGCCCTAATTGTAAAGGAACAGGATATGTAGAAACCAGTTTAGATGTGGCTGCTAACTACATTGAAACCTGCGATGTCTGCGACGGAAAGCGTTACCAAGATCATATTCTAAAACATACCTTATATTCTAAAACTATAGCTGAGGTTTTGGCAATGACTATTGCCCAAGCAAAAAATTGGTTAAAAACTGCAAATGCTTCAGAAAAAACACTTTATGTATTAGAAGAATTAACAGCAATTGGCTTAGCCCATTTACGATTAGAACAACCTGTTAAATCCTTATCATCTGGAGAAAAACAGCGATTATTATTGTTCAATTGGTTTCAAAATAAAACCGAAAATGAATTGCTGATTTTAGATGAACCCAGCATCGGTTTACATTATGCCGATATCGATTTGCTATTTGCCATGCTTTCCAAACTCAGCCAAAAAAATGATTTATTGGTGGTTGATCATAACCAATATTTGTTACAAAAAATTGGAGTGGGGATGGAGTTGAACTAAAAGTAATAGTCAAAGTCAAAGTTTTACTAAACTAGCAGTACAAGTTGGTAGCCTTTAAAATCTTCTTTAATTTTAAAAGAAAAGAATTTTAAGTACAAGTACCACGTTGCTTACCACCCAATAATCCAAAAATAATGGATTTGGTAGTGCTAAGTTCCGGAATATCCGAAATATCTTTAGGGGTAGCCATGCTGTTATGGAAAGAAAAACGAATAGATACAGGTCTTTTTTTAGCTTTGTTTTATACTCTTATTTTTCTAGGAAATATCTCCCATTATCAAAATAGAATTGATGCTTTTGGTTTAGATTCAGATAAAAAACGGTTTATCCGCTTGTTGTCTCAATCTATTTTAATATATGGCGCTTTATGGTCTACCGGAGCCGATAAGCATTTAATTGAAGAATCTAAGAAACAAGATTATATGGAAATTTAAGTGGGTATATTTTTATAAAACCCTTTTTGGTAATTTACGGATAAGGGGTTTTTGGTATAAATCAAAATTTAATGAATTTGTAAGGATTTTGAATAGTTCCTACTAACTTGTACCTAGTAAAATAACAAAAAACTAATCAGTAATTATAGATTTTGAATTTAAAGCAAGTTGAAAAAATAGCTAAAGCCTTGAGTGATCACAATAGACTTCTTATTTTAAAAGCAATACAATCGAGTAAAGGAAAATTAGATTGTACAGCCATAGTGAATTCGATTGATTTAGCACAACCCTCTATCAGTCATCATATTAAAAGATTGGTAGAAGCAGATTTGATAATTCCGCATAAAGAAGGGCGTTTCTATTTCTACGCTTTAAATCAAGAAGTGCTTGATGATTATTTATCTACATTAAAAAACTTATAAATTTTCAACGATTAATATATTGATACATTTAAATATATGGATAGTAAAGAAATAAAATATTCGATTCTTGAGCTTGCTCATGTTTCAAAAGGCAATACCTATAAACAAACTTTGAATAACTCTTTAGATTTAGCAAAAGTGGCAGAAGCTTCAGGATATCATAGGTTTTGGTTTGCCGAACATCATAACATGGAGCATGTAGGCAGTGCTGCAACTTCAATTTTAATTGGATATGTTGCTAATAATACAAGCACAATAAAAGTAGGCTCAGGAGGTATTATGTTGCCTAATCATTCCCCATTAGTAATCGCCGAACAATTTGGAACTTTAGCGCAATTATATCCTGGGAGAATTGATCTTGGTTTAGGTAGAGCTCCAGGAACAGATCCTAAAACAGCCAGTGCCATACGTTCAGATTTTATGCAAGCAGCCCAATCTTTTCCTAACGAAATAGCGAAGATTGAACGTTATTTTTCTACTGAAAATAAAACTTCAGAAGTAAGAGCTCCAATAGCAGAAAGTGCAAACGTTCCGCTTTATATTTTAGGTTCTAGTACCGATAGTGCACATTTAGCAGCTAGAAAAGGGCTTCCTTATGCTTTTGCGAGTCATTTTGCAACAAAACATTTGCATAATGCTTTACAGATATATAGAGAAGAGTTTTCAGCCTCAGAAGTTTTAGAAAAGCCATATTGTATGGCAGGTGTAAATGTAATTATTGCTGAAACAGATGAAAAAGCGAATGAATTATTTACAACATTAATACGAATGTTCCTAGGAATATTAACTGGCGAACGCGATGGCCTAAAACCACCAACACCCATGACATCTGAATTAAAAAGTGTTTTGAATCATCCTTCTGTTCAGCAAATGCTTAACTATTCTTTCGTAGGAAGTAAAGAAACTGTAAGGAAACAAGTTAGCAATTTTATAGATGAAACCGGTGTAGATGAATTAATAGCTGTTTCTGCTATTTATGATGCTGAAGATAGAAAAAAATCAGTCAGTACATTTGCTGAAATTATGCAGAAAATTAATAAGCAAGTCAATAATCCTGAAAAATAATAAAGTAATTTAGATTATTCCGAAAACTTATAAAGACTATTAGCAAGCTGACTATTCTATTTTTAGGATAGTCAGCTTTTTATTTAAAAAAAGATGTAAATAATCTAAATTTTAAATGATGAATAGGCTTTACTTACAAATAATATAATAAATCAGATTTATCTAAAATACTGATTGCAAGTTCTATGTAAGAAATAAAATTGTCGGGATGACAGGATTTGAACCTGCGACCCCACGCCCCCCAGGCGTATACGCTACCAGACTGCGCCACATCCCGATTAATACTTGCAAAGTAAAGTTAATATTAACTAATCTCAAAGTTAAAAATCAGTATATTTAAAAATCAATTTTACTCGAAAATACTCCAGAATGTTAAAATATTAAGTATCTTCATTATTTGATATTATCCAACAACCACAAATAATGAACGAACAACTTAAAATTACAGATCTTTTACACCAAAAAGAATACTTAAGCGATGGAAAACTCATACAATGGGAAGGAAAAACTGATGAGGTTTATTCTACCATCTCTTCAACTGAAGATTATCAGCCTACTCTATTAGGAACTGTACCGCATATGGATAAAACAGCAGCTTTAGAAGTTTTAGAATCTGCATGTAAAGCATTCGGTAAAGGGAAAGGAGACTGGCCAACTATGAAAGTTTCGAAACGAATAAGCTGTATGGAAAATTTCGTTGAGAAAATGAAAGAACAGCGGGAAACTGTGGTAAAATACCTAATGTGGGAAATCGGTAAATCGATGCCCGATTCTTATAAAGAATTTGATCGTACCGTAGAATATATTCTAGATACAATTGAAGATTATAAACAGTTAGATAGAGATAGTGCTAAATTCTCTAAAAAGGACGGTGTATATGCACATATTCGAAGAGGACCTCTAGGAGTTGTACTTTGTTTGGGACCTTATAACTATCCGTTAAACGAAACCTTTGCCTTGCTTATCCCTGCAATAATTATGGGGAATACGGTAATCTTCAAACCGGCAAAACATGGCGTGCTATTACTATCACCATTATTAAAAGCATTTCAAGAAAGTTTTCCTCCTGGAGTAGTAAATGTAGTTTACGGAAGAGGGCGAGAAGTTGCTGCACCAATAATGGAAGCCGGAAGAATAGATGTGTTAGCTTTAATAGGAAATAGCAAATCGGCTATAGCATTGCAAGATCAACACCCACATAAAAACAGATTGCGTTTAGTGTTAGGTTTAGAAGCAAAAAATCCGGCGATAATTTTACCGGATGCCGATTTAGATTTAGCGATTGAAGAATGTTTATCTGGAACACTTTCTTTTAACGGGCAACGTTGTACTGCTTTAAAAATAGTATACGTTCACGAAGCTATTCGAGAAGAATTTAATAAACGATTTTCAGCACGTGTAGACGCTCTTAAATTTGGAAATCCTTGGGAAGAAGGAGTAAGTTTAACACCTTTACCGGAACCAAATAAACCGGCGTATATTCAAGAATTAATAGATGATGCAAAGGCTAATGGAGCAACTATTTTAAATGAAAATGGAGGTCAAACTTATGACAATTTTATTTTCCCAGCAGTATTATATCCGGTAACTCCAGAAATGAGAGTGTATAAAGAAGAACAATTTGGACCGGTAATTCCTATAAAACCATTTACTGAGATTGAAGAGATTTTAGAAGAAATTGCAAATTCTAATTACGGGCAGCAAGTAAGCTTATTCGGTAAAGATATTTCAGAGCTTGCTCCACTTATCGATACATTGGTAAATTTAGTGTGTCGCGTAAATTTAAATAGTTCATGCCAACGTGGGCCAGATGTTTTTCCATTCACCGGACGAAAAGATTCTGCGGTAAGTACACTTAGTGTTCATGATGCATTGCGTTCATTCTCGATCAGAACTTTTGTAGCTTCTAAAGATAATCCGAAAAACAATAAAATATTAGAGAACTTGCTAGAAAGCAAATCCTCTAATTTTGTAAGTACCGATTACCTTTTGTAAGCTAAGAACTACGGAAACTATCCCGATTATTTATTGGAAAAATGTTCCATAAAATGATCGGGATGAGCTCCGGTTCGTTCATTATTATCTAATGAATCGATTTCTTGAATTTCTTCCGAAGTCAATTCAAAATCAAATACATTAATATTTTCTTTAATTCGGTTTTCGTGCACGCTTTTGGGAATGGTTACAATTCCTTTTTGCAAATCCCAACGGATAATTATTTGTGCAACCGATTTTCGATGTTTTTTTGCTATTTTTTTTAATACAGGGTGATCTAAAATTTGTCCGCGCATTAATGGGGACCATGCTTCATACTGAATGTTTTTGTCCTGACAATAATCAATCATATTTTGCTGTACCAATCTGGGGTGGCATTCATTTTGCAAAACCATCGGAGTGATGTTGCCATTTTCTAGAATTTCATCAATTTGGTGTTCCAAACAATTGCATAAACCAATAGCTTTTACTTTTCCTTCATTATAAAGTTCTTCTAAAGCTCGCCATGTTTCGGTTAGAGTATCCGGAACTGGCCAATGAATTAAATAAAGGTCTAAATACTCGAGCTGTAACTTTTTTAAAGAAGTTTCTAATGCCTTTTTTGTATTTTCATAACCCTGATCGGTATTCCAAACTTTACTAGTTACAAAAATTGAATCTCTGGAAATCTCGCTTTTTAATAATGCTTGTCCTACACTTTCTTCATTATCATAAAAGCTAGCTGTATCGATATGCCGATATCCATTTTTTAAAGCAGTTAAAACAGCTTCTTCTGTCTCTTTGCCAGCTTTAGATTTATAGACGCCTAAACCCAAATAAGGCATTTTATAACCGTTATTTAAAACACTTACACCATCTTTATCTGTAATAGTCATTTTTCAGTTTTTTAATACCTAAAATTATGTGTTTTTTATTTGTATAGATAACTATATTTTCAAAAAAATTAATTAAAAGTTTCTGTTTTTATTTTAACATTTTCCGCTTATTTTTTTTAAATTTATTGGCTTTAAATTTAATTTAACTTATTGATTAGCAATGAGTATTGAATCCTCGAAGTATCAAATATTGTATGTTTATACTGATAAAAATGATTTATCTTCTTTTATAATGCTTCAAAAAGAAGCAAAAATAAATTTTACAGTACATTATTCGTCTAATTTTGAATTAATAAAGGAAAAATATACGAATAGTAATATCAATTTAATATTTCTCGATATTGCTAAAATTTCTACGTTTTCAAAAATTAAAAATTATTTTGATAAAATAATTAAGCTTTTTCCAAAATTACCAGTTATAGGATTAAGTGGATCTTCAAATATGGAAATAGGTATTAAATGTTTGAATTTTGGAATTTATGATTTTTTCTATAAAAAACATTTTGATGCCTTTTCACTTTATAAAATTTTAAACCACGAATTACAGAAGCAAAAAGGTATAAGTAATCTGAAATATTCTTGGCAAAATTACCAGCAATTATTTGAGTTAAGTCCACAATCCATGTTTGTTTTTGATATTGATACTCTGTCGTTTCTCGATATTAATAATGCTGCAATAAAAAAATATGGATACACTCGAAAAGAGTTTCTTAATATGACTCTTTTGGATATTAGGCCTACAGAAACTATACAAAAATTTTTAGATATTATTGAAAATAACAAAACAGATATCTCTAATAAATTTGAAGGCTTATCGGAACATATCGATAAAATGGGAAATAGGCTAACTGTAGAAATAAATAGCAATTTGATTAATTTTAATGGGAGAATGGTTCGCATTTCATTAGCAAATGATGTAACAGAATATCTAAAAAAAGTATCTGCCATAAAAAAACAAAATCAATTATTACAAGACATATCTTGGTTACAGAGCCATAAATTGCGTGCTCCTTTAGTTCGAATTATGGAATTAATTAACGATTCTAAACAGAGTAATCCCATCACTGATCAATTTTACTTAGATGAAATTCAAAAAGCATCTGTTGAGTTAGATAAAATTATCCGTACTATTTCCAGTAAAGCATCAGAAGCCAAATATTCAGTAAATGAGACCTCTCGTTAAGGTGCTTTTATTTTAGCTGATTTTCAGATTAAATTCCTATCTTCAATTTTACCAAATCTAAATTTCGTTTTATGGGTTTTAAATTTTTGTCTAAATTTTTGGTGATTTTAGTTATATTTCTATTTCAAACAAATAGTATTATTGCTCAGAATTTAACTGTGGAAGAATTATTTGCAAAAGCAAGAATGGCAGCTTTTAACGATAAAAATTATTCAGAAGCTATTCAACTTTCAAAACAGGCATTAGTTAAAAATCCAGATTATGTAGATATTCAGGTTTTTTTGGGGAGAGTATATACTTGGAATCAACAACCTGAAGAAGCCCGAGCTGTTTTTAAGAATATATTTCAAAAGCAATCTAAAAATAAAGAAGCGTCAATTGCTTATGCTAATTTAGAATATTGGAATGATAACCCTAAACAGGCACTTCAAATTGCTGATGATGCTTTAATTAATTATCCGGATTCTGAAGAATTATTATTACTGAAAACAAAACTATTAAGAGATTTAAAACGGTATGCTGAAGCTCAAAAAACAAATCAGAATCTCCTGAAATTATATCCCAATAATACAGAATCTCGATCTTTAAGTCAACGCCTAACAATACTCTCAGCACAAAATCAAGTAGGATTGAAATATGATTTTATTTATTTCGACGAACAATTTGATGATCCTTGGCATTTAGCAAGTTTAGATTATACTCGGCAAACTAAATTAGGGGCGATTGGAGCTCGGTTTAATTATGCGAACCGTTTTAATACTAATGCTTACCAAGTAGAGTTAGATGCCTACCCTACAATTTCAGAAACTTTCTATGCTTATATTAATGCAGGCTATTCTACTGATGATGCAGGTATTTTTCCTGAATACAGAACCGGTTTTTCATTATATGCTAATTTACCATGGGCTCTAGAAGCCGAAGCTGGTTTTAGATTGCTTGGTTTTGAAGATGAAACTTGGATTTATACTGCTTCAGTAGGAAAATATTATAAGAGCTTTTGGTTTAACTTTAGAACATTTCTCACACCCGCTAACGAATCTATTTCGCAATCCTTTAGTTTTATTACTCGATACTACTTTGGTAGCGCCGATGATTATTTGAACCTAGAATTAGGAACTGGAATTTCACCCGATAATCAAACTAACAATATTTTATACAACAATGGGAATACCTATAAATTAAAGTCGAATAATATTTTGCTTCGTTACCGGAGAACATTTGGAGCTACTAATATAGCCTTTATCGAAGGAAGTTGGAATCATCAGGAATACCGACAAAATGAAAAAGGAAATCAGTATACTATTGGAGTAGGATATTTAAAACGTTTTTAAAATGCTAAAAAAACGGCTGTTTACAAGTGTGATAATCTTAGTGCTACTAATCCCAATATTTATGTTTTTAGCATGGTACTTTACACCTACCACAATAGTAAATGCCGTAATTATCGATAAGACGGTATTAAACCAAGAAGCGCAAGAACATAGTGTTTTATATTGGTTGTTGCATTACAAAAAATACACTAAACCATCCAATAAGTATTATCAAAAAAATGAAGATTACTATGGTTTTTTTCCAAAAGAAGACGAAGAATTTGAAGAAAAAGGATTAGAAGAATTTTCAGACTCAGAGCTTAAAAAACTAAGTGATACAACCGATTTTGTGTATATAACCGATACTTATGGAATATATACCAAAGAGTGGTTTTCTAAAGAACAACAAACCGAAAGGTCTAGTCTTATTTATGGAGGCTTAAAATCTCAAGATGTAAAATTGTTGAAACTTCTGAAACAACAGCATAAGCTGATAATAACCGAATTCAATACATTTGCTTCTCCAACTTCAAGTAAAAATAGACGTGATTTTGAAGAGTTATTTAATGTGGAATGGACAGGTTGGACAGGCCGTTATTTTGCAACTTTAGATACTTTGTTGAATCCGGAATTACCACGGTGGTTAATTAAAAATTATAAGGAACAACATAAAAATACCTGGCCTTTTAAGAAATCCGGGATTGCATTTGTGCATGCTAATAATACAGTAATAGTTTTAGAAGACAGTTTACATTTGGAGCAACCTTTGCCAAAAATTATTAGTAATAATTATGGGGAAGAATATTTTAATTTACCCGCTAGTATTAAATACCCTTTTTGGTTCGATGTTATTAAGTTGCCAGATACCATAAATAAAACAGCTGCAAATTTTCAGATAACACCCTCCAAAAAAGGAAAAAAAGAATTGGCTAAATATGGGATACCAACAAAATTTCCGGCGGTAACCTACCATAGCGGTGACGATTATACATTCTATTATTTTTCAGGAGATTTTAGCGATAATACTATAAATTTTAATTTTTCTTATTTTAAAGGAATAGGTTTTTTTAATCGATTTTTTTACGATCAAAAAGATCCTTTGGGGCGAGAAAGCTTTTTCTGGAAATTTTATAAACCCATGCTTCAACAAATTCTGGAAGACTATATTGAAAGGTGAAAAAATGGTCTACTTCTTATTCCAATTTTTTTAAAAATAAAGTCTAAAAAGGATTCTAAAACTGCCTAATTCGAGTTGTATACATTTAATTAAGATTAAAGAATTTAAGTCTATATTTTTTCTCTTAAACATATTTAAAATCTGTCGTTAAAATTTCTTAATCGAATACAGCAATTCTAGTCCTTCTACTACCTTTAAAAGAAAAAACTATGGATTTAGGGATTAAAGGAAAAACTGCAGTTATTACTGGAGGAGATTCAGGAATAGGTTTTGAAACTGCTAAAAAATTAATAGATGAAGATGTTATTATAATTCTTTCAGATCTTAAAAAAGACGAATTAGAAAAAGCAGAAAAAGAACTACTAGTATATAATAAAGAAGCAAAAATTGCTTCAAAAGCTTGCGATTTAAATGATAATACTCAAGTTAAAGATTTTGCTAAGTGGGTAGCTGACAATTATGGCGGTGCCGATATTTTAGTAAATAGTGCCGGAGCAAGAGGAGCTGCAGGAGATTTTTTAAAGCTTACTGATGAAGATTGGTTAGAAACTATCCAGATTGATTTAATGGGAGCAGTACGGATTTCTAGAGCATTTATCCCACAGATGCAAGCTAAAAAATGGGGCCGTATGGTTATGGTTTCTTCTGAAAATGCCTTTCAACCTTATGTAGATGAGAGTCCATATAATGCCTGTAAAGCAGCAATTATTAATTTATCGAAATGTTTATCTAGAAAATATGGTGAAGAGGGAATTTTAGTAAACACAGTTTCTCCTGCTTTTATTGAAACACCAATGACAGATGCTATGATGGAGCAATTAGCAGAAGATAGAAATACTGATATTGATAGTGCCGTTGAATGGTTTTTACAGAATGAGCGCCCGCATTTAACCGCTAAACGAAGAGGAAAACCGGAAGAAGTAGCGTCCGTAATTAGTTTTCTATGTTCTGAAAAAGCTAGTTATGTAAACGGAAGTAATTATCGAGTAGATTCCGGCGCAGTAGAATCTGCTTTTGGATAAAATAGTGTTTTATAAAAAGGAAAGTCCCCGTTTTCGGTTTTTAAGTTGAATTCGGGGGGGGTTATTTAATTTTTTAGCCTCAATCGTGATGATGATCTTTTTCTTTTTTTTCAGAAATTAATAAATCACAGCTTTCAGAATCTAATTCTGTTTCAATAGTATAATGATTAAAATTGAATTTTTTCAGAATAGATTTTACCTCTTTTTTTACTTGTAACAAGCTTTGGAAGTCTGTTATGTTTTTCAATTTTAAATGAGCCGTAAAAACATGATTTTCTCCTTCTAAAGACCAAATGTGCATATGATGTACAGATGCTACATTATCGATTTTCAATATTCTATTTTCTATTTCTTTTGGTTTTATTTCTTCAGGAACTCCTTGTAAAAAAATAAAGAGCGTGTCTTTAAGTCTCAGAATTACATTATACAAAATGTAAAGTGTAATTAATACCGATAAAGCAGGATCTAGATATTGATTATCGGTAAAGTTTAGCACAATAGCTACAATAAGCACAGCGACCCAGCCTAGAACATCTTCTAATAAATGCCAAGAAACGGTTTTTTCGTTTAAGCTTTTACCACCGCTTAGTTTCCAAGCGGCATATCCGTTTACTAATACGCCAAATATGGCAAAAATTATCATTCCTTGCGCATCTGAAGGTTGCGGGTCTAAAAGCCGCTGAATAGCTTCAGAAATAACATAAATAGAACCGCCTATTAAAACAATACTATTAATTAATGCTCCCAAAAGTGAAAATCGACGATAACCAAAACTAAATTTCTCATCGGCTCCTTTATGCGATTTTTTATCTAAATACCAAGCTGTCCCTAAAGAGAGGCTATCACCTAAATCGTGTACTGCATCAGAGAGTATTGCTACACTATTTACATATAAGCCGCCAAATATTTCTAAAATGGTAAATCCTAAATTCAGAAAAAATGCAATTTTTAGGTTTTTTCCCGATTGGTGTTCGTGGTGATGGTGGTGTGAATGTGACATGCCACAAAATTAGGATTCAATTTCTGCAATTAGAGTGCATATTTTGTTTTAATAATTATTTCTATCAAAATTAATATTGGTTACAAAAGCACGATATTTTAAAAGCGCTACAAATACTACTCCTCCAATCGAATTCCCGATAATTGCAAAACATTGAAATTTTAAATAATCTAAAAACGTAATTTTAGAAGAAACAATTAAACCACTAAATACTTCTACATTGCCTACAATACTGTGGTGTAATCCTGTGAAAGCCATTGTACCGGTTACAAAATAAATCATAAAAATACGACTCATCGTATCTCTAGATGAGGTAATAAGCCAAGAAAGTAAGCCCATAAGCCAACCGGCTAAAATTGCGCTAATAAATATAACAATGCCATTATAATCAGTAACATGATGCGCTATTTTTTCGATAGCATTATGCTCAAAAATACCGAGTTTAGGGCCTATCCAAATTAGAATGAAAGACATGATGTACCCACCAATTAAATTTCCAAGAATTACAATTCCCCAAATTTTTAGGAGGCTCTTGATAGATCGTTTATTATTTAGCCACGGCAGTGTAAGCAACGATGTTTGTTCGGTAAATAAAATAGATTGGCCTAAAATTACAAGAACAAATCCAACAGGGTATACTGTTGCCATTAATTTAAAAAGTGCTTTTTCATCGAGATAATCGCTAAAAAAAGAAAATACAGTACATAATAAAAGGTAGCTAAAACCAATTTCGAGTCCTGCAGTAATCGAACTTAAAAAAATGCTACTTGGAGACCGATTGTAGGTTTCTTGGCCTTCAATTATTTGTTGTTTTAAAATTTCTCCATGTGATTTTGTACTATCACCCGAAACTGATTTTGAATGTTTTAATTCATTATCGATATTTTTTTGCATTTCTTTTTCCTGCTGCTCTTCTTTATATTTAGAAGTCTCTTCGTGGGTCTCTTTTTCCATAGTCGTTCAATTATTTTTAGCGAAGATTAATTCCCTAAAAAATTTGAAACGAAAATAGCTAATTAAGTGTTTAGTATATGGAATGTATTCTAACTTAAGGAATTTTTTAACAGCTTTTGTAATTTTAGCAAGTTTTATTGTATTATTGAAAAATCATAAAAATGTTTAATTTTTGCGAATTAATCTATTTTTATTGTAAATTACCATAGCCCTAACCAATGCCTTTTTGACTTTTTTTGCCTATTAAAATGTTATGAAGTACAGTGATTTATCTTCCTTTTTTTATACTTTAATTATCAAGAAACCTAAAATATGGGCATGGCTTGGAAAGTATACTTTTGATGTTATTTGGTGCATTGATATTGCAGATGAACTTATTTGGAATAACAAAAATACTGCGGAAGAAATAGCGAGTCATTTAACAGAAAGCGAACATTCTTTAGAGAATTATTCTGGATTTTTTAAAGATTTAGTTTTATTTATTGCCAGTAAAAAAAAGAAAACAACTTTTACCTATAACCAAAGTGATAGCGTTAAAACAATAGAAATTCGTCGGTTTAAGTATAAAGAAAAAAAATATATTCTTGCTCTAGAAAAAAATAGAAATCGAAAAAAAGAATTAATGAGTTTTTTTGATGAGGTTTCTTATTTTGAAAAATTAAATGAGATTTACGAGAAAACAAATGAGTTGGCTAAAGTTGGTGGGTGGATGGTTGATTTTGTTTCTGAAAAAATTTTATGGACAAAAGTTACTAAACAAATTCACGAAGTTCCGGAAGATTATGAACCCGATTTAACCTCTGGAATTAACTTTTATAAAGAAGGAGAAGATAGAGAACGTATCAGTAAACTTTTTGGAGAGATATTTGAAAATGGTGGGTTTTATCAGGATAATTTTCAATTAATTACAGCTAAAGGGAATGAAATTACCGTCCAAGTATACGGAAAAGCTGAACAAGAAAACGGAAAAACAGTACGTGTTTATGGTTCGTTTCAAGATATAACAGAGAAAAAAAGAAAGGATCAGGAATTAGCTATAACACAATCACGTTTTAAAGAAATTTTTGAAAATTCTCCGTTGGGTATTATTTTAATAAAACCTAACAGAGAAATTTTTCATATAAATAAGTCAGCTTTAAATATTTTTGGATTTAATGATATCGATAAGAAAAATATTTCACAAATTTCTTTTTCAGAGGTAATACATGAAGATTATTTAGAAGAGGTAATTGAAAAAGGAAAACAATTAGTTGAAGGGAAGTTGAGCAATTATAAACTAGAATCGAAGTTTTATAGAAAAAGTGGGGAAGAATTTTGGGCACAAATACATAGCTCTTTACTACGAAATGAGAATGGAGAACCACGAGTAATTATAACTCAAGTAGATGATATAACCGAACGGAAAAGGTTAGAATTTGTTTCTCGAAAAAATGCAAAAGAATTTAAAAGTGCTTTTGATTACTCTCCAAACGGAATGGCTCTTGTAGGCTTAAATGGTGAGTGGCTGCGAGTAAACCATAATATTTCTAAAATGTTAGGTTATTCAAATGAAGAATTGGAAGGAATGTCGTTTATGCAAATAACCCATCCTGATGATCTGGATTCTGATTTGAATGAACTTCGAAAATTATTAGAAGGAGAAATTAATAGTTATACTATTGAAAAACGATATATCCATAAAAATGGAAGCTTTTTTTGGGGATTACTAACTGTATCATTATTACAAGATGAAAATGAACAGCCACTATATTTTATTTCTCAGATAAACAATATTACAGCTATAAAGCAAGCACAGCAACAAATCCAAAAAGCACTGCTTGATTTTCAAAATTTGATGGATGCTACCAATCAAGTTTCTATTATAGGAACTGATTTGGAGGGTAATATTACAAAATTTAATAAAGGAGCAGAAAATTATTTAGGCTATTCGGCAGAAGAGGTAATTGGAAAAAAAGTTTTCTTATTTCATGATGAAGATGAAATGAAAAAACGATCGGAATATTTGTCTAACAAATATAACCGTAAAATTGAAGGTTTCGAAATTTTCACTTTTAAACCTCATTTGCTCAATTACGATGAGTTAGAATGGACATATATTAGAAAAGATAAAACTACATTAACGGTTAATTTAATAGTTACTGTTGTTAAAAATCCGGAAGGTGAGGTTATTGGATATCTAGGTGTCTCTACCGATATAACGCAACGTAAAGAAATGGAAAATAAGTTGGTAGAAGCAAAATATAGAGCAGAAGCCGCTAGCCGATCTAAATCAGAATTTTTGGCAAATATGAGTCATGAAATTCGAACGCCATTAAACGGAGTTATTGGTTTTACAGATATATTAATGCGATCTGAATTAAGTAAGAATCAGCGCCAATATATGGAAACAGTATATACCTCTGCCAATACACTGTTAGATTTAATTAATGATATTCTCGATTTCTCTAAAATAGAAGCCGGAAAATTAGAATTGAATATTGAGAAAATTAACATTTTTGATTTATGCCAAGAAACTATAGATGTTATAAAATATAAAGCTCATAATAAAGGATTAGAAGTTTTATTAAATATAAATCCAGAAATGGATAACTACATTTATGGAGATCCTATTCGAATTCGTCAAATTCTAATAAACTTATTGGGAAATGCTGTAAAATTTACCGAGAGTGGCGAAATTGAATTAAAAATTCAAGTAGAGGCTATAGATTCTGAAAATAAATCAGTCTATAAATTTAGTGTACGAGATACCGGAATTGGTATTGCCCAGCATAATATAAAAAAGGTTTTTAATGCTTTCGATCAGGAAGATTCAAGTACTACACGTAAATACGGAGGTACCGGTTTAGGGTTAACCATAACCAACAAACTCTTGTCTTTAATGAATAGTGAATTAAAAGTAAAGAGTGAATTAGGATCTGGTAGCGAATTTTACTTTAGTATTAGCTTTAAAACTGAAAATGAAGATGATCCAGTAAACGATTATCTTGATAAAATAAATC
This sequence comes from Zunongwangia sp., assembly GCF_048269745.1. Taxonomy (NCBI): domain Bacteria; kingdom Pseudomonadati; phylum Bacteroidota; class Flavobacteriia; order Flavobacteriales; family Flavobacteriaceae; genus Zunongwangia; species Zunongwangia sp. The sequence goes on from NZ_JBLXIB010000007.1 coordinate 64,460, forward strand.
GAGTTTTAATTGTTGATGATAATTATCAAAATCAAGTTATTCTGCAAGAAATGCTGAGTATTAAAGCGATAACCTGCGAAACAGCATCTAATGCTATAGAGGCTCTTCAAGTTGTAGAAAATAATAATTTTGATGTTGCTATTATAGATTTTAAAATGCCTTATATGACAGGCTTAGATTTAATAAATCATATTAGAAATCAATTACATATAGATTCAGAAAAACTTCCTGTAATTTTATTGCATAGTTCTTCTGAAGAAGAAAATATTGCAAAAAAAGCTAAAGAATTAAATATAAATAGCGTATTAACAAAACCCATAAAGACTGAACAACTTTATAAAATGTTGAATCAAATTAAAGCCCCAAAAGAAGTTGATTCGGAAGAGAAAAAGCAAGAAACAACAGTAGCATTTTTTGAATCAGAATTTAAAATTTTAGTAGCAGAAGATAATCCTGTAAATACCTTTTTAGTTAAAACAATTTTACTAAAGGTAATTCCAAATGCTAATATATTAACGGTAGAAAACGGATTAGAAGCGTATAAAACATATACACAACAGCACGAGAGTTTGGATATTATTTTTATGGATATACAAATGCCTATAAAAAGTGGTTTTGAAGCAACTGAAGATATTCGAGATTATGAAAAATCAGAACAACTTTCTGCAATGCCAATAATAGCATTAACAGCTAGAACAGTAAAAGGTGAGCGAGAACGTTGTATAGATGCCGGCATGACAGATTATATAACCAAGCCTGTAATATTAGATACTATAAAAAATATTATTCAACAGTATTTAATAGATAAGAACCACCAATTACAAGAAGCAAAAACGGAAAATGAATTGGGAAATCTTGAGCATTTTGATAAACAAAGTTTATTAGAAAAGTTTGATGGTAATCAGGATAGTTATCAGGAGTTACTAAAAATTGTAAATAATAGTTTCGATGAAGCTTTAGTAGCGATTAGAAAAGGTATAAAAAAGGAAGATTTACAGGAACTTCAAAAAATAGGTCATAAGCTTAAGGGTTCGGCTCAAAATTGCTGTTTTAATTATTTAGAAAAATTAGCTGCCAAATTAGAGAATTTGGTAGTTTTTGAAGTAGATGAACTTCGTTTACTTCAAAACGAAATTCAAAATGAAATAGATTTACTAAGAAAGCAGTATTAAATTAAATTTGTAAGATGGAGGAATACCCTCAAATATTAATTGTTCATACTAATTATGATAAAATATCGGCTATTGCAGATTTTTTAAAAAATAACGGTTTTTTAGTTAAACATATTGTTTCTCCACTGGAGGCCTTCAAATTAATTCCAACTCTAGATCATGTAGTTGGATATTTATTGCAAAAAGAGTCGAAACCGTTATCAGCATATAAGATGATAGATTATATTAAAACGGAACTAAGACAGAATAAAATTTTTATTGTAATTTCAGAAAACAAAACAGATAATTTATCGAATGTTGAAGAGGAATTGGCAGATTTCGAATTACCGGAAAATCCAAATAAAAAAGATTTAGATAAATTATTATTGATATTTAGTGGAACGCAAAAAATACAAACTAATAAAGAGAAAATTTATAGTTTAGATTATTTAAAGGAAGTGTCTGATAATAATCTGGACTTTATACAAGAATCTTTAGAGCTTTTTAAAGAATCTTTAATTAAAGATTTAGAAGATTTAGAATTTAATTTAAAATTAGGCGCTTATAAAGAGATAAGAAGTTTGGCACACAGAATAAAACCATCTTTTGCGATGTTATGTAACCAAAAGGGGGTTAAAATTTGTGATGAAATTACTTATGATTCTGAAGATTCAGAATTACCAAAATTAATTTCAGAATTAAAAAATACGTATCTTGAGATGATAAATTTAATTAAGAGCGATTTCCCAAATTTAAAATAAAAAAATGGAAAAGATATTAATAATTGAAGATAACACGATGGTTGTAAAATCTCTTCAGTTTAAACTAAAAAAGGATGGTTACGATGTATCGGTTGCTGAGGATGGTAGAGAAGCATTACGACTTATAAAGGAAACGACATTCAATTTAGTGTTAACCGATCTTAATTTGCCTTTTGTAACCGGTAATGAAATTATAGCCTACTTAAAAGAAAATCAACCAGAAATACCAATAATAGTATTATCTACCTCCACACAAGAAGATATCATTATGAATGCGTTTAATATGGGAGTAGAGGATTTTATAACCAAACCATTTAGTCCGAATGAGTTATCGTTGAGAGTTAGACGGTTATTGTCCAAATAGAGGCCAATATAGCTAAGGCATACATTTTAAGTAATGATAATAGATACTATAAAATATTTTAAGCCTTTTAATCAGCTGCTAGACAATTTACCTTCTGTAATGAGGGTAAACATTATAGTAAGTATAGTTTTTATAGTATTCATTGTCATATTTATATCGCTGATAATTTATTTACGATATTTTAAAAACTCTAGAAATAATAAAAAAGAAAAACAACGCTTACTTTTAGAAGAATTTCTTAATTCATATTTATTCGATGAGGATTTCGATGCTGAAAAAGAAATACTAAACTTCAAAAAACAGCATGTTATATCTAATTTGCAAAAGAAAATAGCTTCTCGCGAGATATTACTTTATAACAGTAATTTAAAAGGAGAAACTTCAGAAATGTTACGGAATCTGTTTTGTAAATGGGAATTAGATGAATTTTCTAAAAATCAGTTATTAAGCTCCAAGTGGTATTTAAAATCTAGAGCTATATTCAGTCTATCCGAAATGTTAATAGAGGTAGATCTAAACCTAATTATTCCTTTATTAAATCACCCTAAAGATGAAGTCCGCCAACAGGCTCAATTATATTTTATAAAAACAGCAAAAGCGGAGCCTTTAAATTATCTTACTCAGCTGAAACGACCGCTTACACTTTGGGAAGAAATTTTTGTAGAAGATGCTTTAAAGAATGAATATCATGGCGAAATTCCAGACTTTTCAAAATGGTTATATAGTAACGATGGTTTTACAATTTTTGCTATCCGAATGATTGCCCGATTTAATCAGTATGAAAATATACCAAAGTTATTACCATTATTAAACCATGCGTCTATTTCTATTAGATGTGCCGTGCTAAATACACTTGCTAAATTGGAATATTTCAGTATTTTACCAATCGTTAAAAATATGTTTGATGATTCAGAATATGAATTAAAAATGACAATTTTAGAAGTGGTAGAGCATTTTGAAGATACCGATTTATTACATGATTTAAAGACAAAAATTACTATAGAAGATTGGAATTTGAATTTAAAATTCTATACTATTGCTCAAAAGCTTCTTCCTGACGAAAAAGAAAATTTATACTTGACATTTAAGAAAGAAAAAGCAGTAGTAATTTAAATGAATATATCTTTTGAAGACATAGTAGAGTTTGCAAGCTGGTTCTTTCTAGTTTATGGAGTCTTAATAGCTTCAGGATATTTATTTTCTGCTTTTTTTTCAATTTTCGAAATACGAGAATATAAACGGAAAAACAATTTTGGTAACGAAACGGCTTTATTACAAACATCCGATTTGCCAAAAATTTCTATACTTGCTCCGGCATATAATGAGGGCTTAAATATAGTTGAAAATGTACGTTCCTTGCTTACCATTAATTATCCCGGATTTGAAATTATAATTATAAATGATGGTAGTAAAGATGATACTATGAGCCTTTTAAAGGAAGAGTATCAGTTAGAAGAGTATCAACATATCTATAATCAGGATTTATCAACCAAAAAAATAAGGGGCATCTATAAATCGAAAAATTCAGCTTTCGATAAATTAATGGTAATTGATAAAGAAAATGGAGGTAAGGCAGATGCTTTAAATGTAGGTATAAATGTATGTAATTATAATCATGTTTGTTGTATAGATGTAGATTGTATTCTAGAGTACGATGCAATGATAAAGCTAATTAAGCCCTTTTTAAATAATACTAAAAAGGTAATAGCATCTGGAGGAGTTATACGTGTAGTTAATAATTGTATAATAGAAGATGGACGAATTATAAAAGTTAGTCTTCCCACTAAATTAGTTGCAAGAGTTCAGGTTATAGAATATTTTAGAGCATTTTTAATGGGAAGAATGGCTTGGTCTCGTGTAGATGGATTATTACTTATTTCAGGAGCATTTGGTATGTTTGATCGTTCTATCGCTATAGAAGCTGGCGGCTACAATACCAAAACAGTAGGAGAAGATATGGAACTTTTAGTCCGTATGCGCCGTATGATGCGAGAAAAAAAACAACCTTATAGTGTAGGTTTTGTACCGGATCCTTTATGCTGGACAGAAGTTCCGCAAACATGGGAAATATTGAATAGACAGCGTAATAGATGGACAAGAGGAACCGCGGAGACGCTTATAATTCATAAAAAAATGTTATTCAATCCCAATTATGGGATTTTGGGAGTTTTAAGTACTCCATTTTGGTTGTTTTTTGAATGGATGGCGCCATTAATAGAATTTTTCGGATTTATTTTTCTGATTATTATGGTCTGGTTCGGTTATTTAAATTGGGAGTTTTTCTTAACTTTTTTGGTAGCAGCTTATTTATTTGCAGTTTTGTTTTCGGTAACGGCTATTTTTTTCGAAGAGTATTCGTTTCAGCAATATAAAAAACCAAAGTATATCTTACAATTATTAATAACTGCATTAGTAGAACCTGTTGTGTATCACCCTAGGGTTATGTGGGCTGCAGTTTGTGGTAATTTTGATTTGCTTAGAGGAAAAAAAAGTTGGGGAGAGATGAGCCGTGCAGGATTAAAAAAAATGTCTAAATAAATATTGAAGACCTATTGAAAACATATTACAATTTTTTGTTGCTATTAGTATTGAGTAGTTTTTCTGTTGTTTCTCAGACAACAACTAGACCTTCTGAAGATTTTATAGAACGTTTATATGTATCTGCAAATTTTGGAATTATAAACTACGATTATGGCTTTAATTTATTAAAGAATGGAAATACAGCTAATTCAATATCCAATACTTCTACTTTTGCCGGTAGGTTTGCTGTTGGGACGCATTTAAAAAAGGGGTGGGATGTGCAATTAAGTGTTATGCGTCCTGCAGAATGGGTACAATATGAAAATGTAAACGGGAATACTTATAATAAATCGGTCTGGACAAATATTTGGGGTATAAGTGCTCGTAAAAATTTATTGGTATTTCATCGATTTCGAGTTTTTTTAGAAGCAGGTGTAAGTAATGTAATGCGAAATGGCTTTGAATTGAATGGAGAAGAAATAATTAAAGATGTTCAGTATATCTATCCTATTTTTGGAGTGGGTATCTATTATCCTATCGGAAAAAAAATAGATGCAGTAATTAGCACAACATATTCGCCAGAGAAATCTAAAGATAATCAACCTGCTACCTTTTTTATTAGTGGAGGTATTACTTTTAATGTAGGAGAACAATCTGAAGAAGTTTTGCGGAAAAAAAAGGAGTCACCTTACTATTTTCCTCGAGATTTGTTTCAGGTAGGATATGTTAGTGATGAATTTGGATTCGATATCAATAAACAATTTTCAAGCGGACTATCTACTAGTATTCCTGTATTCTGGTTGGGAGATGTATTTGTAAAGCAAGGAATAATTGCTACGTATCAGTACGATTTATTCCACACTTATAAAAATTTCTCATTAAGTGCTGGAATAAATTATGCACATTACGAAACTCAAAAAGGAGATCAATTTTCTGCAATTTCAATATATCCTTTAATAAAATGGTGGTTTCTACGTACTAACCCTATTGATGTATATTTCAACTATTCGTTAATAGGACCTGCTTACATTTCTTCAAGTCGGCTAGATGGAATCGATACCGGAGAAGAGGCTACTTTTCAGGATTATTTAGGAATCGGATTTTTATTTGGTAAAAACCGACGTTATAATTTAGATTTCAGGATAGCTCATTATTCAAATGGAAATATATTTGGAGATAATCCTGGTGTTGCCATTCCATTAAGTATAAATTTAGGCTATGCTTTATATTAACTAACTTCTAAAAGCCGTTAATCATATCTTCCATCGCTTTTACATCTTCAATTTTAGTCTTTTTTGCTTTTGTTGAAATGTAGCCTTCTTTTTTTAATTCAGAAATTAAGCGAATAGCAGATTCTGTAGCGGTACCAACAATGTTCGCTAGATCTTCTCTAGATAAGTTTATTGATAGAAATCCTTCATCATCGGTTCCAAAATTGGTGTAAAGGTATAGAAGAGATTCTGCAATACGTTGTTTTACGTTGTTTTGAGACATATTAACAATAAAGTTGTCTGAAGCTCGAAGATCTTCAGCCATAACTTTTAACAAGTTCCTTGTAAATTCTGGATTGTCGTTTATTTTGTCAATAATTAATTGCTTTGGTATAAAACACATTGCAGTATCATTAAGGGCTACAGCACTTAAGTTGGTTTTTTCATCAGAAACCACCGATCGTTGTCCTAATATTTCACCCTTTTTAGCAATTTTAACAATTTGATTTTTTCCGTTAGGGCTTAGTTTAGAGAGCTTAGAGACTCCGTCTCGAACACAAAAAACACCATTTAATTTTTCACCTTCTTTAAATATAAGATCACCCTTTTTATATTCCATCATTTTTTTCTGATCAGAGATGGATCTAAGCTCTTCTTTGCTGAAGGCTTTTAGCGCATTAAATTGGCGAATTACACAGTTCTCACACCTATTTTCTGGCTTTTTCATTTAGAGGGTCTTTTAGATAAATTGTTGGAGAACAAATATAACAAATTCTAGGCATACTGATAATTATCATATTTTATATTTTATAAATATTTAAAATTTGCACCACGGTTTAAGTTGTGCAAAATATGAATAAGTGTTACCACTGCGGAGAAGATTGCAGGGAGGATACTTTCTTGTTGGATGGAAAGTATTTTTGTTGTAACGGCTGCAAAACGGTTTATGAAATTTTAAGTACTAACGATCTCCAATATTATTATGAATTGGACGATCGGCCAGGTATTTCGCCCAAAACTCAACAAGGCAAATACGATTATCTTCAAAATGAAGAGATTGTTGCTAAATTGTTGGAGTTTGACAGCGATACTGTTAGTATTGCTAATTTTTTAATTCCCGATATTCATTGTAGTTCTTGCATTTGGATTTTGGAGAATTTGTCGCGCTTACACCCGGGGGTTTCTAATTCTCAAGTTAATTTCCCGGAAAAGAAAGTTAGAATCACTTTTTATTCAGAAGCAATTACATTAAAACAAGTTGTTGAATTGCTTTGTAAATTAGGGTATGAACCTTATTTGTCTTTATCAGATTCTAAAAAGGAAGCAAAAGATATAGACCGTAGTTTAATTTATAAACTAGGCGTAGCTGGTTTTGCTTTTGGTAACGTAATGTTTTTATCGTTTCCAGAATATTTTGAAGTAAAAGAATTTTGGCTCGATCAATTCAAATACGTATTCCGCTACTTAATGTTTGCATTTACATTACCGGTTGTATTTTATTCAGCCAGTAGTTATTTCGTTTCAGCGTTTAAAGGACTAAAAGCAGGTATTCTAAATATAGATGTGCCAATTGTTTTAGGTATTTCTGTTTTATTTATTCGTAGTGCTGTTGAAATTATATTGGATATCGGAACCGGATTTTTCGATAGCCTTACCGGATTAGTTTTCTTTTTATTGTTAGGACGTTATTTTCAGCAAAAAACATATTCTTATCTTTCTTTCGAACGTGATTATAAGTCGTATTTCCCAATTGGAGTTACCCGAATTAATCATAAAGGAACCAATAACGAAAACGAAGAACAGGTTGAGGTTTATAAGTTACGAAAAGGCGATTGTATACTAATTCGTAATCAAGAATTGATTCCTGTAGATGCTATTTTAAAAGAAGGTAATGCTTATGTAGATTACAGTTTTGTAACTGGGGAGGCAGAACCCTTAGCCGTTGAAGAAAATAAAAAAATATACGCCGGAGGTCGGCAAACAGGAGGTATAATTCATGTAGAAGTGTTAAAGCCTGTAGAACAATCCTATCTAACTCAGCTTTGGAATAACGAGGCTTTCGATAAATCTTCTAAATTAACTTTTCAAGATATAACCAATAAAATAAGCGGCTATTTTACAAAGGCTATTTTGATAGTGGCAGTTGTAGCTACAATAGCTTGGTTTTTTATAGATAGTAGTAAAACTTTAGAAGTTTTTACCGCAGTATTAATTATTGCTTGTCCTTGTGCTTTGGCATTAGCAGCACCTTTTACATTAGGAAATTTGCTACGTGTTTTCGGACAAAAAAAGTTTTATTTAAAAGAAGCAAACGTCATTGAGAAAATGGCACATATAGATACTGTAGTTTTTGATAAGACCGGTACGCTAACAACTAACAATTCTAATAAAATTGTTTATGAAGGAGAAGATCTTTCTGAAGAAGAAAAAGTATTATTGAATAGTACTTTGCGTGCTTCTAATCATCCGCTAAGCAGATCCTTGTATCAGCTTTTAGAACAACATAATATTAAGACACTTGACCATTTTTCTGAAAAAGTAGGAAAAGGTATTGAAGCATCTTCTTTAAAAAATTCAATTAAAATAGGTTCTCGGAAATTTGTTGATGAAGCTACCAATAATAAAGAGCAAATCAATCAAACCAGTGTTCATATAAGTACTAATAATGCTTACAAAGGTTGTTATATTTTAAAAAATGAATATAGAAGCGAAGTAGTTCCGCTTTTTAATGAATTAAGTAAAAAGAAAAAATTATTTGTGCTTTCAGGAGATAATGAAGGAGAGAAAGATGTATTAAGTAAAATGCTGCCTATAAGTACTAAAATGTGTTTTAATCAAAAACCACATGATAAGTTGCAGTTTATTAAAAAATTGCAACAAGAAGGAAGAAAAGTAATGATGGTAGGAGATGGACTAAACGATGCAGGGGCATTAAAACAAAGTGATGTGGGAATTGTAATTTCAGAAAATATTAATGTTTTTTCACCAGCTTGCGATGCTATTTTAGATGCTTCCGTTTTTGGTAAATTAGGTAGTTTTTTTCGATTATCTGAAAAGGGCCACAAAATAATAAAAGCTAGTTTTATATTTTCGCTTTTTTATAATTTAATAGGGCTTGGTTTTGCTATTTCAGGGAATTTGTCACCAATTGTAGCCGCTATTTTAATGCCGCTTAGCTCTATTAGTATAGTAACGTTTACTACCTTGGTTTCTCAAGTAGTATCACGTAACGAATTTAAGGAAAATAAAAACTGATAAATGTCATTTTTTACGAGTGAGTATCATAATAATTTTACAAAAAATTAAGAATCAATGAATATCATCTACGTTTTGTTAGGTATTAGTGTTGTAGTAGCGGTGATTTTCTTTGTTGCTTTTATAATTTCAGTCAAAAAAGGGCAATATGATGATACATATACACCCTCAGTTAGAATGTTGTTTGATGATGAAGTTGTTGAATCCAAGAAAAAATCAAAAATCACCGATAAATAATTCTTTTAAATCTTATGGAAAAAGATCAGTTTTATTACGATAATAAAATCGTAAGGAAATTTATCAATGCCACCATTTTTTGGGGCGTTGTAGGGATGAGTGTAGGGCTACTCCTCGCTTATATGTTTTTATTCCCGAATGTTACCGACGGAATTCCTTGGTTAAGTTTTGGGAGGTTAAGACCTTTACATACAAATGCTGTTATTTTTGCATTTGTAGGTAATGCGATATTCGCAGGGGTTTATTACTCTTCCCAACGCTTATTAAAAGCCAGAATGTGGAGCGATGCTTTAAGTAATATCAACTTTTGGGGTTGGCAACTTATAATTGTATCCGCAGCAATTACATTACCACTAGGATATACTACTTCTAAAGAGTACGCCGAATTAGAATGGCCTATCGATATAGCAATTGCTTTAATTTGGGTTGTATTCGGAGCTAATTTAATTGGAACGATTTTAAAAAGGCGACAACGACATTTATACGTAGCTATTTGGTTTTATTTGGCAACTTTTGTTACGGTAGCTGTACTACATATTGTAAACAGTATAGAAATACCGGTAACTGCTTTAAAAAGTTATTCTGCATACGCAGGTGTTCAAGATGCATTAGTACAATGGTGGTATGGGCATAACGCAGTAGCATTTTTCTTAACAACTCCCTTTTTAGGACTTATGTATTATTTTGTGCCAAAGGCTGCTAATAGACCTGTTTATTCTTATCGTTTATCTATTGTTCACTTTTGGTCATTAATATTTATTTATATCTGGGCAGGGCCTCACCATTTATTGTATACTGCTTTGCCGGATTGGGCACAAAATTTAGGAGTTGCTTTCTCGGTTATGCTTATTGCTCCGTCTTGGGGAGGTATGATAAACGGTCTTTTAACATTACGTGGTGCATGGGATAAAGTAAGGACAGATCCTGTTTTAAAATTTATGGTAGTAGCTATTACAGGATATGGTATGGCTACGTTTGAAGGACCAATGCTTGCATTAAAAAATATTAATGCCATTGCCCATTATAGTGATTGGATTATTGCGCACGTACACGTAGGCGCATTGGCATGGAATGGTTTTTTGACATTTGGTATGATCTACTGGTTAATTCCAAGATTATTTAAAACAAAATTATGGTCTACAAAATTAGCTAATATCCATTTTTGGATTGGTACATTAGGTATTATTATGTATGCATTACCAATGTATGTCTCTGGTTTTGTTCAAGCTTCTATGTGGAAACAATTTAATCCTGATGGAACATTAACCTATGGAAACTTTTTAGAGACTTTAACTGAAATTATTCCAATGTACTGGATGCGCGCTATTGGAGGTACTTTATATATTATAGGAGCACTTATTGCTTTATATAATGTTGCTAAAACAGCACGTCAGGGTAGTAAAGTTACTGATGAACTTGTAGAAGCAGCTCCATTACCAAAAATTACAAGTAGCAGAACTAATAAAGAGGGCTACCATACTTGGTTAGAAAGAAGACCAGTAAAATTAACTATTTATGCTACTATAGCTATTTTAATAGGTGGGGCAGTACAAATTATTCCATCACTAATAGTAGACGATTATGTGCCAATTATATCTAGTGTAAAGCCATATACGCCATTAGAATTAGAGGGTAGAGATATTTATATTCGAGAAGGTTGTGTAGGGTGTCACTCCCAAATGATACGCCCGTTCCGAAGTGAAGTGGAACGATATGGAGAATATTCTAAATCTGGAGAATATGTGTATGACCATCCATTTCTTTGGGGTAGTAAACGTACCGGTCCTGATCTATTCCGTGTAGGAGGTAAATATTCTGATAACTGGCATTTAAATCACTTGTATGATCCACAAAGTACGTCTTCAGGTTCTATAATGCCTAGTTATAAATGGTTATTGGACAGAAAGCTAGATAAGTCTAATACTGAAAGTAAAATGGAAACCATGGTTGGTTTAGGGGTTCCTTATACTCAGGCACAAATTGATAGTGCGCAAGCTTGGATGGATACTCAAGGAACTCAAATTGAGAAAAATCTTTACAATGATCCTGATTTTGTAAAAACGTATGAAAGCGATAAGCAATATGCTAAAAAAGTTGGTGCTGATTTTATAGAAATGAAAGACCGTGAAATTGTAGCATTAATTTCTTACTTACAACGATTGGGAACAGATATTAAAGTTAAGTCTCCTAATGATGGAGAAGAAGTAACATCAAAATAATAAGTCTATGCTTAAGTTTATAAAAGGAAATTTAGAACAAATTGATGGGGTAACAATTTACCCCATAATTTCCCTTATTATATTTTTCACATTCTTTGTAGCGCTATTTATTTGGGTAATGTCCGCTAATAAAGAACACATCAAAAAAGTCAGTAATATTCCTTTAGAGGACGATAATAACGAAATACAACCATGAGAAGTCTTGCATCGTATATTAGAGTTTTAGTAATTACCGGATTAGCGTATCTTTTTCTAGAATTAACAGTAAGTACAACAACAGGAGAACTAGCAATAGTAGAATATCCAGTAATTTGGGCTGTATTAGGCATATTATTGATATTTGGTATTGCTATGGAAGTTGTATTGGCTAGTATTCAATCAATATTGTTTCGTAGTTTAACTCCAGAAGCTCAAGAACGTTACATACAACAAACAGCTGCAAAGAAAAATCTTCAATTTGCAAAAATTAAAGCATTTTTCAAAAAACTAAATAAAAGTAAACCTGTTGAAGAAGAGGGTGAAATTATTCTTGACCATAACTACGATGGTATTCAAGAATTAGACAACGATTTGCCGCCATGGTGGATTTATCTATTCTATGTAACTATTGTTTTTGCAGGAGTATATTTAGTAAGACATCATCTTTTTAATGCACCTAATCAGCACGAGGAATATATAGCTGAAGTTCAAGAAGCCAAAAAAGCGATTGAAGAATACAAAAAAACAGCTAAAGATTTAATCGATGCTAATACAGTTGAATTACTTACCGGAGAAGAAGATGTTAAAGCCGGTGCAGCAATTTTTGCAGGCAATTGTATTGCTTGTCATAAAGCAGATGCTGGAGGGGGAATAGGTCCGAACCTTACCGATGATTATTGGATTAATGGAGGAGGAATAAAAAATGTATTCCATACTATTTCTGAAGGAGGAAGACCTGGTAAAGGTATGGTTGCTTGGAAAACCGATCTAAAACCTAGCGAAATAGCTCAAGTAGCCAGTTATGTAATAAGTTTACATGGTACAACTCCGGCAGATCCTAAAGATCCTCAAGGTGAATTATGGGTAGATGAAAATGCACCGGTTGAAGATGTAGAGGTTACAAAAACTGATTCTACTTCAGTAGAAGTTATTATAAAAGATGAACCCGTAACTGATTAGATAGCGCAAAATAAATATCATGAGTACAATCCCCGAAAATAATTTTAGAGACTCAATAAGTACAGTAAACGAAGAAGGAAAACGTAACTGGTTATATCCTAAAAAACCTTCCGGTAAATTTTATAAATACCGTAAAATAGTAAGTTATATATTATTAGTTATATTATTTACTTCGCCATTTATTAAGATTAATGGGAATCAATTCTTATTATTCAATGTTTTAGAACGGCGTTTTAACCTTTTTGGATATCCTTTTTGGCCACAGGACTTTTATTTAATTGTTTTAATGATGATAATAGGGATTGTATTCATCATTCTATTTACTGTGGCCTTTGGGAGGATATTTTGTGGATGGATTTGTCCTCAAACTATTTTTATGGAAATGGTTTTCCGTAGAATAGAATATTGGATTGAAGGTGACCGAGGAAAACAAATGCGGTTAAACAAACAACCTTGGAATGCTGAAAAAATACGTAAAAAAGCAATTAAATGGACGTTGTTTTTTATTATCTCATTTTTTATTGCAAATATTTTTTTAGCTTATATAATTGGTAGTGATCGTCTCTTAAGATATATAACAGAGGGACCATTTGTAAATTTATCAACCTTTACTTCTCTGTTAATTTTTACAGGTATTTTCTATTTTATTTTTGTATGGTTTAGAGAGCAAGTATGTTTAATTGCTTGCCCTTATGGTAGGCTTCAAGGAGTTTTATTAGATAATAAATCTATTGTTGTTGCTTACGATCATAAAAGGGGTGAAAAGGAAGAAGGAAGAGCCAAGTTTAAAAAACGAGAAGATCGTGCTGCTACCGGAAAAGGAGATTGTATCGATTGTGCTCAATGTGTACAAGTTTGTCCCACCGGTATCGATATTAGGAATGGAACTCAGCTAGAGTGTATAAATTGTACGGCTTGTATAGATGCTTGCGATGCAATGATGGAAGCTGTAAATCTTCCAAAAGGCTTAATACGCTATGCAAGCGAAGAAAATATCGAGAAAAAAGCTAAATTTAAGTTTACTCCACGTTTAAAAGGATATACAGCAGTTTTAGTGATATTAATTGGTGTTCTTACTGGATTGTTATTTGTAAGAAACGATATAGAAGCTAGAGTTTTACGCTTACCTGGGCAGTTGTACGAGCATCAAGATAATAACCGTATCAGTAATGTGTTTACATTTAAATTGGTTAATAAAACCAATAAAGATATTAAAGATATAGAATTTAAATTATTGTCTCATAAAGGAGAAGTTAGACTAGTTAAAAATGCAGATTTTACAGTTCCAGGACAAGGCCTTTCAGAAGGTACTTTATTTATAGAGATTCCAGCTGGTTCTTTAAAAGGAGAAAAAGAAAAATTAACAATAGGGATTTATAGTGACGATAAATTAATAGAAACAACAACCACAACATTTTTAGGCCCTCGTAGTTATCGATAAAAAAGAATAAGATATGAAATGGAATTGGGGAACAGGTATCGTAGTAGGAATGCTCTGTTTTATGAGCTTTATTATGTTCATGATTGTAAGAATGAGTACCGAAAAAAAATTCGATCATGATTTGGTGACAGAAGATTATTACGGTAAAGAGCTGCATTTTCAGCAAGAAATAGAAGCCGAGAAAAATTTAAAATTATTTTCAGGAGAAATAAAAACTCAACGAATTCCTGAAGGTTGGGAAATAGTTTTTCCTGATGGCGCAGATAATATAAAAGGAGAAATCACTTTTTATCGTCCATCTAATAAAAAACTAGATTTTACAATTCCATTAAAAATAGTAGATCGTAAAATGATAGTGCCAAAAGAAAATTTAGTAGAAGGACGTTGGAATATTATACTCGAAATGAAGTATAAAGGGAAAGATGTGTTATATAAACAAGAAATTTTATATTAATAAATGTTAGTAAGCGCTCTGTTATTAGGATTGTTAGGAAGTTTCCACTGTGTGGGAATGTGCGGTCCTATTGCTTTTTTGTTGCCGCTTAACAGAGCGAATAAATGGCTGATGTATTTTCAGTTATTTTTATATCACTTAGGAAGAATTATTTCTTATGCATTTATAGGATTGTTATTTGGATTGTTGGGTAGAGGATTGCACTTATTCGCTGCCCAACAAAAATTATCGATAGGTATTGGTGTTTTTATGGTTTTAATTGTTCTACTTTCTTTTGGAACAAAGAAATTTCAAAAATTAGGAAGTCCTTTTTATCGAATTATCAGTAAAATAAAATCAAAAATAGGAGCTAATCTAAAAAAACAAACACCCGATACCTTTTTATCCATAGGTTTACTAAATGGGTTTTTGCCATGCGGATTAGTGTATATGGGAGTTTTAGGAGCAATAGCACAGGCAAATGCGGCATACGGAAGCTTGTATATGGTTTTTTTCGGATTTGGAACTATCCCGTTAATGACTATTACTGTAGCCTTAGGAAATTGGATTGGTGTTAATACTAGAAATAAAATCCGAAAGTTTATACCGGTTTTTGTAATGCTTACCGGAATATTATTTATACTAAGAGGTGCAGGGCTGGGTATTCCATATGTGTCTCCAAAAGTATCTGATGATAAGGTAAACGCAACTATAGAGTGTCATCAGCCACTTAGTCTTCAAGAAAACGAATAGCTAATTATTTCGAGAGCTTTTCGATAATTTCGGTATTAAATTCGTGACCACCATTATAGCTTATAATTTCAAAATTATAGGGAAATAAAGTGTTCATTCTTTCTTCTTCAACTTTAATAATCCCTTTTTTTAGGTAGTTATCTTCCGTTCCGTAGAGATACGTAGTTTTTGTATTTTTTAAAAAAGCGAAATCTTTAGGATGTAATTCCGAAGGAACTTTGCCTGAATGCAAAATTAATTGTTCGCATTCTAATTTTTTTCGTGCTAAAAACCGAGTAGCTATAGAAACACCTTGCGAATAACCCAAAACAATTAAATTAGGAGCATTTTTTAGATTTTCTACTTCGTAAACTTTTTCCAAATACTGCAATACATTTTCAATTTCTGTATCGGTTTTTTCTTTAGTTAACCAAGAAGCACCAACATGTCGATAATTATCTTTTAAATAATATTTAGATTGTGCTTGTGGTGCAATAATATAGTTTTCATCAGAATTCAAGCCTATAAAATGCCGGATAAAATAACGGCTTAAATAGCCAAGTCCGTGGAAAACTAGCCATACATTTTTCGTATTTTGGGTAAATTCATTTAAAACATTATAGGTATTGCTAATTTGATAAGAAACCTGTTTTTCGTAGCTCATGCTGTAAATTCAATTTTGTACTTTTACAAAGTAATTAATACAATACTATGAACAAAGCGGAAATTCTGGGAATGTGTGCAAAAATGTGTAAAAACACATTGATGGAAACCTTGAATATTGAATTTGTAGATGTAGGAGAAGATTTTTTAACCGCTAAAATGCCGGTAACGTCCAAAGTGCACCAACCAGATGGCGTGCTGCATGGCGGTGCTAGCGTTGCCTTAGCTGAAAGTGTAGGTAGTGCTGCAAGTTATCTGTTTTTAGACACTAGGGACTTTGTGATTCGTGGGATTGAGATTTCTGCCAATCACCTTAAAAGTATAAAAGAAGGAGATGTTTTTGCTAAAGCAACCTTTATTCATAAAGGACGAACAACACAGTTGTGGAATATTCATATTACCGATAAATCCGATAATTTAATTTCGCTTGTAAAATTAACAACTATAGCATTACCAAAAAATAAATCATGATGCAGACGATGGCGTTTTTTAACGCACTAGAAGAGCATATCAATAAAAAATTACCATTTGTAGCGTATCGAAAACCAAGTGAAACTGTATTAAAAGCATTTTTACAGAAAGATTTGCACTCTTATAAAACCACCAATTTTTCAGAAAGTGGATTTGTTTTGTCTAATTTTATAGGAACCCAGAGCCTTTTAATTCCTGAAGAACATTCAGAAATTATTACTTCGGAATATAAAATAAACGCTTCAATTGATGAACCGTCAAAATATATTTCTAAAATAAATACTACTACCGAGCAAGAGAAGCATGAAAAATTAGTAGCAAAAGCTATTGCTGAAATAGAATCGGGAAGTATGAAAAAAGTAGTGTTAGCTCGGAAAGAAAAGATTGATATAAAACTTTCTGCACTTTCAATTTTTAAAAATTTGTTGGAAAACTATCCAAAAGCCTTTTGTTATATCTGGTCGCATCCTGAAAGCGGAATATGGATTGGAGCTACTCCTGAAACTTTAGTGAAAGTAGAACGGAACCGATTTAAAACAATGGCTCTGGCAGGAACTCAAGCTTATAAAGGAATATTAGAAGAAGCCACTTGGACGCCAAAAGAAGTTGAAGAGCAAAAGATTGTTTCTGAAGAGATTGTTCAAAAATTAACAGACTTTAACGTAACTTCCGGAGAAATAAAATTTAGCAATCCGTATACGGTAAAAGCAGGTAATTTACTACATATTCGTACCGATATTTCTGGAATTTTAAAGGATGAAAATTTAGCAAATTTAATAGAAAGTTTGCACCCAACTCCTGCGGTTTGTGGTTTTCCTAGAGAGCAAGCCAAAAATTTTATTATTGAAAATGAATATACCGATCGTGAATTTTATTCAGGATTTTTAGGGGAAATCAATGTAAAACAAGAAGTAAAAAGAAATTTGAACCGGAGAAATCAAGAGAATCAGGCGTATGCCAGCATCCGAAAACAATCTGATATTTTCGTGAATCTTAGGTGTATGAAATTAGAAGAAGGTAAGGCCGAACTTTTTATTGGTGGAGGAATTACAGCCGATTCTAATCCAACAGCTGAATGGGAAGAAACAGTAAATAAAAGTTATACTATCAAATCGGTTTTAGTCAAATAGAATTAAATTTCTACTAAAGCATAGGTAAATTACTCTCAGACTTCACAAATTTTAAAATCTGTGAGGTTTCTTATTTATCAGCCAGAAATCGTTAAATACTTTTTAAAGCAGCTAACTAAGTCTGCCATTAATTGTAATTTTGAAGAAGCAGTAAATATGTGGTATTTTCTCAACTTCTCTTGAAAATATCGCTTACGAAAAAATAAATTGTGAAGTACTCTAAAATACCTGTAGCGCGTAATGTGATTTCACTTTGCGTTTCAAAAAATATAAAACATGTTGTTATTTCTCCCGGTTCACGTAATGCGCCGCTCACCATTGGTTTTACACACCATCCCGATATAAAATCGTATAGTGTGGTAGACGAACGATGTGCAGCGTTTGTAGCCTTGGGTATGGCACAGCAATTGCAACAACCAGTAGCTCTAGTTTGTAGTTCAGGTTCAGCATTGCTTAATTATTATCCGGCAATTTCAGAAGCTTTTTATAGCGATATTCCGCTAGTAGTAATTTCTGCAGATCGGCCTATTGAGCGCATAGATATTGGAGATGGACAAACTATTCGACAAAAAAATGTATACGAAAACCATATTTTGTATTCAGCGAATTTGTATTCGGAATTAGTTTTGGAATCGGAGCCAATTGAAAAAAAATTACAACAAAAACAATGGGAAACGCAAAAACATAACGAACGCGAAATAAATTTAGCGTTAAATAAAGCTATTGAAGGAAAAGGCCCCGTACATATTAATGTGCCACTTTACGAGCCACTTTACGATACTGTTGAAGATATAGCTGTAAATCCTCTTGAAATTCTTCCTGAAGTTACTAAAAAGCAATATTCAAAAGATGAATTATTGGTCTATGCCGATATTTGGAATTCTGCCAAGCGAAAAATGGTAATTGTAGGAGTAGCACAGCCAAATATAGTTGAGCAAAAATTTTTAGAGAAATTAGCTAAGGATGATTCGGTGATTGTGTTTACCGAAACGACTTCAAATTTACATCATAAAGAGTTTTTTACAAGGATCGATACCATAATTGGTCCTATTGAAAAAGATGAAAATAAAGAAGAGCTTTTTGAAGCTTTACAGCCCGATATTTTATTAACGTTTGGCGGAATGATTGTTTCTAAAAAAATAAAAGCTTTTCTTCGAAATTATAATCCTAAGCAGCACTGGCATATCGATCCTAAAAAAGCGTACAATACGTTTTTCTGCTTAAATAAACATTTTGAAACTTCGGTTAACGATTTTTTTACTGATTTTTTTCCACTAACCACTAAAATTGATAGTGATTATGGGAAATTCTGGAAAAGTGTACGTAAAAATCGTCAAATTAAACATGATGTATATATGGAAGAGATTCCATATTCCGATTTAAAAGCAGTACAATTATTAGTATCTAAAGTTCCGAAGAATACCATTTTACAACTCGCGAATAGTTCCACTATTCGTTATTCGCAATTATTTAGCTGGGATCCAAGCTTAAAAATATTCTGTAACCGAGGCACAAGCGGTATAGATGGAAGTATTTCCACCTCGGTAGGAACTGCTATAGCTAATAGAGCGCCTGTTTTAATGCTAACCGGAGATTTAAGTTTCTTTTACGATAGCAATGCGCTTTGGAATAAATATATACCTGCAAATTACCGAATTATAGTTATAAATAATTCAGGAGGTGGAATTTTTAGAATTTTACCCGGGAATAAAGACAATGAGAATTTTGATACGTATTTCGAAACTATTCACGATCTTAAAGCGGAACATCTAGCAAAAATGTACAATTTCGAGTACGAAACAGCTGCTTCTGAAACCGAAATTAGCAGTGTTTTAAGTACATTTTTTTCAGCTTCAGAAAGACCGAAAATTTTAGAGATTTTTACTCCTCGAAAAGTTAATGATGAGGTTTTACTTAATTATTTTAGTTTTATGAAATAATGAGCCAAACAGAGCAATTAAATGCTAATTATAAATATCGAATTAATCGAGTTTTTGATTATATAGATCAAAATCTAGAAACCGATTTGTCGTTAACTAAACTGGCTGAAATTGCTTGTTTTTCACCCTATCATTTTCATCGGATTTTTAAATTTATAACAGGAGAGACTCTCAATGAATTTATAAAAAGACGCAGAATCGAAACCTCAGCCTTAGAATTATTGCATAACAATAGTAGCATAACAGCTATAGCCCATAAATTTGGTTTTAGCGATAATTCCTCTTTTTCTAAAGCTTTTAAAAACTATTTTAAAGTAAGCCCAACAGAATTTAGAAAGCAAAATCCACATCGGCATACCAGGATTAGTCAGTTAAAAAGCAAGAATGGACAAGCTTATCCGGATTCCGAAAAATACATTTGTATTCTTACTAATCTAAAAAAATGGATAG
Source organism: Zunongwangia sp. (assembly GCF_048269745.1). Lineage (NCBI taxonomy): Bacteria > Pseudomonadati > Bacteroidota > Flavobacteriia > Flavobacteriales > Flavobacteriaceae > Zunongwangia > Zunongwangia sp. The sequence continues at coordinate 84,596 of NZ_JBLXIB010000007.1, forward strand.
CAATGAATGCAACGGTAAATGTTAAAACAATACCTAAAATGGATTTAGCTTATGTCTCAGCTATAGGAGCTCAAAATCTGCAAAGTGCTTATAGAGAATTAATGCGTTGGGCCACACCTTTAGGTTTATTAAACAAACAAACTAAAATGTTAACCCTTTATCATGATAGTTTTAAAGTTACAGCAGCTGATAAAGTGAGGATGAGTGCAGCAATGCTTATTGATACTCCACTTTCTATTACAGGTGAAATTGGTGTTACAAGTATCCCAGCAGGAAAATGTATTGTAGCTAATTTTACGATAGGAGTAGATGAATTTGAAAAATCATGGACCGGTTTATTTTTATGGATGAATGAAAATGGATATGCGAAAGCCGAAAGGGAACCTTTTGAGATTTATCATAATAATTTTAATGAGCATCCTGAGAAAAAGGCAATAGTTGATTTTTATATTCCAATTCAATAAAACCGAGCTGTTTTTTAATATTTAGAAGTTTTTAATATAAGTATAAGTTTTCTTAAGAATATATTGACGGTTTTTCAATACTTTAATTATTATCTTGTAAATAACTAATAAATAATAATTTATGGCAACGAAGACAGATGAACGTGTAGGGAAATATATTCAAGATTTTAAAGAAAATATAGGAAAAGAGCCCGATGTAGGTTTGATTAGAAATATAACCGAATATCTGCATACGGTAGTATTTAGAGACGATGCCGAGACCGTAGCAGCAACCGATAAAACAGAATTAGAAACCGTCAAAAATAATTTTTTAATAAAAAAATTAGGACTACCCGATAATAGCGATTTAGATGTCGGCTTAAATGCTATGATAGAAAAATATGGAAAGTCTAACCGAAATAAATATCGAGTAGTACTTTATTATTTACTAACTGAATATTTTGAAAAAGAAGCTATTTTCAAATAAGATATACGGAAAAAAATTAATAATCCGCTTTCTATGTTTAGAGAGCGGGTTTCTTTTTTATGTTTCACAAAAAATAAAAGTATCTTTGCATTTTAAATTTGGATTATGCTAACTATAGGGGAATGCCATCGATTAATTATTGATAGAGAAACAGAACCGGGATTATTTCTTCGGAATGAAGAGGGTGATGAGGTTTTGTTACCCAATAAGTATATTCCCGAAAATTTCGAATTAGAATCTGAAATTGAAGTTTTTGTTTATTTAGATCATGAAGAACGTCCGGTTGCAACTACTTTAGAACCTTACGTAAAACTTGATGAATTTGCTTTCTTAGAATGTGTAGAAACAACCACATTTGGTGCTTTTTTAGATTGGGGACTTGAGAAACATTTATTTGTTCCGTTTAAAGAGCAAGTATATCCAATGCAAGAAGGACATCGATATTTAATTTTTTGTTATTTAGATTTAGATACTAATCGATTGGTAGGTTCTAGTAAAGTACATGCTTTTTTAGATAATTCAGAATTAACAATAAAACCTTTTGATGAAGTAGATCTTATTATAAGTAATAAAACCGATTTAGGGTATAATGTTATAATAAATGAATTGCATCTAGGCTTAGTATATAATGATGATGTTTTTAAACCTATAGAAATAGGAGATCAACTAAAAGGATTTATAAAAAAGACTAGAGAAGATGGTAAAATAGATGTCACTTTACAACGTCCTGGTTACCGTAGTATAGAACCCAATGCTAAAATAATTTTAGAAGAATTAGAAAGGAATGATGGTTTTCTGAATATTTCTGATAAATCCTCTCCAGAAATGATAAAATCTGTTTTAGGAATGAGTAAGAAAAGTTTTAAACGTGCAGCAGGAAACTTATTTAAACAACGAGTTATAGAAATTAAAGAAGACGGAATCGCATTAACCGATAATCAATAATTATAAGTTCGATTATTGTAATAATAAGGTCTGGTATACCTCCCCATTCCATTATTATAAAGTGAATTATGATATTGGTAAAACGGGTTACGATTGTTTGGGGAATTAAAATTTTGGATATCTGAGTTAAGTTGAGTTCGATCCTCGTTTCCTGAAAATCGAATAGATTTTTCTTCTTTTTTAATTTGGGTTTGTGGTAAATTTATATCAGCTAGGCGTTTTGCCTTAGCCATTTCTTTTGCTCTGTTTTCTTGATTTATAATTCCTACCATATCAAATTTTTCAGGCCGTTGGTTAGTTACACCAATAAAAGTACCTGAGGGTAAGTTAGGATCGTAATCTAAAAATTTTAAAAAAGGATCGGATTGCAATTCTGATAAAGCCGGAGCAATCGACCGATTTTCTCCTATCTGAAGATATACTGTTTCATTTGAGGCATTGTCTTGTGCCCATAAACATGCACCAAAACTAAGAAAGAATAGTATACAGCAAAATTTCTTCATTAAACCTTAAAATTTATAATGGTTATTTCAAAAACTGTGCTAAACTTAAAACAGCTTCACTTAAAATCAAAATAACGAATATAGTTTTTAGCCTACTAAGTCTTTTTTTATTGATTGTAAACTATTTATAAAATAAAGAATATTCTATTGCAGATTTTTTTATTAAAAAGTAGAATTATTCAAAAATAGGGCTATTTTAGTTCAACTAATTAATATAACAACTAATCATGAAAAAAATAATTTTTATCCTTTGCTTTGTCTTAGGAACAAGTGCATTCGCTCAACAAACAGAAAATGATGCATTTCAGAAAAAAGCAGTGGAGTTAATTAAATTAACCTCAGGGCAACAATTCGAAATATTAAGCGAGCCTATTGTTAACCAAATTCCTGAAAGTAATCGTGAAGCCTTCAAAGAAGAATTAGATAAAAGTTTACAAGGATTATATGTAAAATTAGCAAAAATTTATCGTGAAGAATTTACAGAAGAGGAACTGGATAAAATTTTAGCATTTTACGATACACCAGTAGGTGAAAAAATGGTAGAAACCACCCCAAAAGTAATGCAAAAAGCTATGACTGTTGGTCAACAATGGGGAATGGAGTTGCAAGGTATTATGCAAAAATATATGCAGTAAGTAGTTTTAAAAGATATAAAAAAGCCTGGTTTAAACAACCGGGTTTTTTTATATCTTTTTGTTTTTATAAGTAATCTACACAATATACGTGTAATATGAAAAACTTTATATTGATAATATCCTTTATTGTAGCATTTTATAAAGCAAATGCTCAAGAAAGTATTTCATGTGAAGAACAACAACAAAATGCAATACAAGATATTCAAAATGGAATATATAAATATAAAATTCATAGCGGTTTTAAAACAGTTGATCAGTTAAAATTTGACTTTTATTTTAAAAATTATCTTTTTACAAAATTCAATATTGAATATTTTTATTTAGGTTGTATATCAGGTTTACAAAAAAAAGAAGGTTGTTACTGGTCAACTATGGATAGTTTATTTACTCAAAAATTTGGAGCAAATTTTATTGAAAAACAGTTTCATAAAATAAATGAATCCTATTATAGGCTAACCGAAAAAGAAAAATCTGAAATTTTATCAGAGGATAAAGTATTTAGAGCTCATGAATTAGAAAAACCAGTAAAATTTGTTGGAGATATTAATGAAGTAAAAAAATATTTTAAAGAAAGATACCGAATTCCCGATAGTATTTTTAATAATTGGTTAAATGTTCTTGAAATTGGAATTGATGGAAAAGTTGAAGATTATCAATTAAATGCATTTGAATCGAACACTAAATTTTATCCAATTAATAGTAAAGAACAAAAATTAAACGACCTTAAAAATATAAATAAATTAGGCATATGGAAGCCTGGTTGTATTTATGGAAAAAAAGTTCGGTCAGATTTCTTTTTATAAAATACAGTTGTAAACATCGTAAAACAAAGCGTATTTACGGCGCGATTTTGTAATGTCTAATCTTATTAAAATTGCTAAAACCTGTTCTTAACTAAAATTACTATGTTAATTCGTAACCGGCGGTTATACAAAATCGTTAAACAGGTTTATTTTTTTAGTACCTAATGTATCGTAAACAATAATTTAATTCTCATTTTTTTATAGCTGATAAACTGTAAAATTAAACGTTCATGGGGTTTAAAAGCAATGCAAAAAAACTTAGATTTTTTTATTGCTAAATTCTAAAATTTTCAGTTCGTTTTATAAACTGAATGCAATACCTTATTTTTACTTCATAAATTTTATAATATGGAAAAAGCGGACTGGAAAACAGTTAAAGAATATGATGATATTACCTACAAAAAATGCAACGGTGTAGCTCGAATTGCATTTAACCGTCCTGAGGTTCGTAATGCATTTCGACCTAAAACTACCAGCGAGTTACTCGAAGCTTTTCACGATGCTCATGAAGACACTTCTATAGGTGTAGTTTTACTTTCTGCAGAAGGTCCTTCACCAAAAGATGGCGTATACTCGTTTTGTAGTGGTGGCGATCAAAAGGCTAGGGGAAAACAAGGTTATGTTGGGGAAGATGGTTACCATCGCCTAAATATTCTAGAGGTACAGCGTTTAATCCGATTTATGCCAAAAGCAGTTATTTGTGTAGTTCCTGGTTGGGCAGTAGGTGGCGGCCATAGTTTACATGTAGTTTGCGATTTAACACTGGCTAGCAAAGAACATGCTATTTTTAAACAAACTGATGCCGATGTAACGAGTTTTGACGCTGGTTATGGCTCAGCATATTTGGCAAAAATGGTTGGTCAAAAGAAAGCTCGTGAAATCTTCTTTTTGGGAAGAAATTATTCCGCTCAGGAAGCTTATGAAATGGGAATGGTAAATGCTGTAATTCCGCATGAAGAATTAGAAGATACGGCTTATGAGTGGGCGCAAGAAATTTTAGCAAAATCACCAACATCCATAAAGATGCTAAAATTTGCTATGAATTTAACTGACGACGGAATGGTAGGACAACAAGTTTTTGCCGGTGAAGCTACACGTTTGGCATATATGACAGACGAGGCCAAAGAAGGTCGTAATGCTTTTTTAGAAAAAAGAAAGCCTAACTTCGATAAAAAATGGATTCCATAAAAGCTAATTTTAGTAACAATACCATAGATATTTCAAACTTACCCGATTTTGAGCAGGTTGCACTGAATCCCGTAAATAAAAAGCTATTAACCAAACATCTATTACAGTTAGGTGTTTGGTTTATTATTTTTATAACGATAAGTGACTTTCTTTATTATTTAGATCAAATTTTTTTAAGCGCACTAGTTGGAGTGTTTTTAGCTTTAATTAGTAGTTGTTTACTTTTTATCTGTATTAAAGAACAGTCAATTTACGGATATGCTATTCGAGAAAGAGATCTTATTTATCAAAGAGGATATTTAATCACTAAAACAACTATAATTTCTTTTAATAGAATTCAGCATGTATCTATTAATCGTAGTTTGTTGGATAAGTGGTTAGGTTTGTCAAGCTTAAAAGTTTTTACAGCAGGAGGCAACGGAAGTGATATTAGCATAGCCGGTTTAGAGCCACAGTTAGCTGAAAAATTAAAACAAGCTTTAGCTGGAAATATCGCTGAAGAACATGAATAAACCTTTTAGTATACCACAACGGCAATCTGCACTTGGTATTGTGTTGATTTTTACTTCTACACTTTATAAAGTAATAAGAGGTTTTTGGGCAGTACTAATTTATTTTCTTATTAAAAAACCAAGTCAAGAGCTATTGCTATATGTAATTGTTGGTATTTTTATTCTATTTATTATAGTCGCTATTTTTAGTTATTTCGATTATCGTAAATTTCTTTTCCATATCGATTATGAAGCTGAAGAATTTATTCTGAAAAAAGGTGTTTTTACTTCTGATTTTATAGCGATTCCTTTTGATAAAATTCAGCAGATTAATTTTGAGCGGGGTATTGTACAGCGTATTGTGGGCGTGTATAGTGTAGTAATTGATACTGCAGGAAGTAAAGAAAAAGAAGTTAAAATAAAAGCGGTACATACAGAAGAAGCAAATCAATTAGTAACTATTCTGAATCAGCTTAAAAACGAACCAAAAAAATCCTCAGAATCAATACAAAATACGGAAAATTTAGAATCTTCAGAACCTTCTATTTCAGATGAAAAATGGACCTATAAATTAAGTTTTTCAACCTTATTAAAAACAGGTGTTAGCAGTAATTTTTTTAGAGGATTCGGATTAATTTTCGTGTTTATATCGACAATTTTTAATGAATTGAATCAGTTTTTTGAAGAAGAAACATCTAATTTTTGGAATACTCAATTTGCTGAAAATATGGGTGGTGTAGCTACAAAATCGATTTTATTTTTTTCTGGTATTGTTATCATATTATTGATGTTAAGTATTATAATTACTACCGGAGAAATTTTTATAAAGTATTTTAATTTAAAACTTACTCAAACTAAAAGTAGTTTAGATCTCCAAATGGGGCTAAAAACAAATACACGTGTTTCTTTAAAACCAAAGCGAGTTCAAATTTTAAAAATAATTACAAATCCTATCCAAAAAAAATTAAATCTGTATCAAGTAGGATTATGGTTAGCCAGTAGCGAAGAACACCAAAAGAAAGATAAAATTCAGATTCCCGGTTTAGAAAAAGATACAATTCAAAAAATAAAGCAATTTCTATATCAAACTAAAGAAAGTGATTCAGGAGTAATCTTTAGGCCACACTGGGTAGAGCTTTACAGAAGAATGATAATTGGAATTATCCCGATAGTTATTAGTGGAATTCTTCAATACTCTACGAAATTTATTGAAGTAAAAAGCTGGGGTATTTTTGCGACTTTGTATTTACTTATTTATACCATTTGTCAATATCGAATCTTCAACTCTTTGGAATTGCACATAGGAGCAGCGTTTATTCGTAAAAAATCTTCACTTTGGGATGAAACTAGTGAAATAATTGAAATGTATAAATTACAATCACTCTCTATTAAACAACCGTTTTGGTATAAACGAAGAAATTTGGTTCATGTTGTTTTTCACACTGCTGCAGGAGATATTACTTTTCGAACTGTAGACCGAGCAATACTAAGAGAAATAAATTACTGCCTTTATCTGATAGAACGAGACAATAAAGCTTGGATGTGAATTTTTATAAATTAAATTAACAATAATATTTTCATTTTAATCTATATAGTTGTTTTTAACAAACCGTTTCTCAATATCAAATAAGTGAAGAAGATAGTTAGGTTCTAAATGCCAGCGTAATAATTCATATAGAAAGACAATTAAGAGCTGTTATTTGAGACGAAAATGGAAACAGAATTCAATTGTAATAAAAAAAGCCACTAAATAAGTGGCTTTTTTATAGTATTGAGATTGATTATTTTACATCAATTTTGGGAATTTTTCGGGATTACTTTCATGCATAATAGCATAAACCTTTTCAAAAACATCTTCGCTAGATGGTTTTGAGAAATAATCACCATCACTACCGTAAGCAGGTCGGTGTTCTTTAGCTGTAAGTGTTTGTGGTTTACTGTCTAAATATCGCCATGCATTTTGTTCTTCTAATATTCTTTGCATGATATAAGAAGAAGCTCCACCCGGTACATCCTCATCGATTACTAATAATCGATTAGTTTTCTTTACACTTTCTACAATGTCTTGCGCAGTATCTAGCGGAATTAAAGATTGCACATCAATAATCTCAATATTAATTCCAACTTCAGCAAGTTCTGCTGCTGCTTGTTCTATAATTCTTAGGGTTGAACCATAAGAAACTACAGTAAGATCTTTTCCTTCACGTATCGTTTCAACTTTACCAATAGGAGTTTTAAATTCACCTAAATTTTCTGGTAATTTTTCTTTTAAACGATATCCGTTAAGGCATTCTACAATAAACGCAGGATTATCTAAATCTAATAAATTGTTATAAAAACCGGCAGCTTTGGTCATGTTTCTAGGAACCAAAACAAAAACTCCCCTAATTAAATTTAAAATACCACCAAGCTGAGAACCACTATGCCAGATACCTTCTAATCGATGACCACGTGTTCTAACTATTAATGGATTTTTTTGTTTTCCTTTAGTTCTGTAGTGTAATGTAGCTAAATCGTCACTCATTGTTTGCAATGCATACATTACATAATCTAAATACTGAACTTCGGCTATAGGCCGTAAACCCCTAAGTGATAATCCAATTCCTTGTCCTAAAATTGTTGCTTCTCGAATTCCGGTATCGGCAACTCTATACTTTCCGTATTTTTTTTGAAGTCCTTCAAGTCCTTGATTTACATCTCCAATTTCTCCGGCATCTTCACCAAAAATTAATGTTTCAGGTCTGGTTTCAAAAATCTTATCGAAATTATCTCGAATTACGATTCTAGCATCCACAACTTTAGCTTCTTCAGCATAAATCGGTTTAATTTCAGTATCTATTTTTTTATTTGTACTGTATAAATGGCTGCCAAAAGCAGTGTCAGCTTCAACTTTAAAGTTTTTAATCCAATTAAGTAGTTCTGTTTTATCTTCACCATTATAGTTTACGATATAACGTAAGCTTTTTCTGGCGGCTACAATTAAATCTTTCTTTAAAGGTTCTTTTGTTTCTTTAAGCTTTTTAATAAACGGAATTAAATCTTCTTTTGCATCGCTGTTTTTAGCGATATTGGTTAATATAAGAAGTAATTCTTTGTGTTTTTCTTTGTTTGGAGCAATGTAAGCATCCCAAGCTCGTTTTTTTCCTTCACGAACTTCTCGCTTAATATCTTTTTCTATTTGACTAATGTCTTCAGGAGTACTGAATCCATTTTCAATAATCCATTCTCTAAATTTTACATTACAGTCAAATTCTTTTTCCCAAGCCAAACGTTTATCATTTTTGTAACGTTCGTGAGATCCGGAAGTAGAGTGCCCTTGTGGCTGAGTTAATTCTTTTACATGTATTAAAACCGGGCAATGTTCAGTTCTGGAAATTTGTTGCGCTTTGTCGTAAGCTTCTACTAATGCTACATAATCCCATCCGTTAACCACAATAATTTCATATCCATTTTTTTTACCTTCATCACGTTGGAAGCCTTTTAATACTTCGGATATACTTTCTTTAGTGGTTTGATATTTGGCGTGAACAGAAATTCCATATTCATCGTCCCAAACACTTAGTACCATAGGTACTTGCATTACACCGGCTGCATTTACGGTTTCCCAGAAATGGCCTTCGCTAGTACTGGCATTTCCTATAGTTCCCCAGGCAATTTCGTTACCGTTATTAGAAAATTTTTCGGCATCTATTCCTTCAACATTTCGATAGATTTTAGATGCTTGAGCTAACCCAAGCAGTCTAGGCATTTGTCCGGCAGTTGGAGAAATATCAGCACTTGAATTTTTTTGTTTCATCAAGTTTTTCCAACTGCCATCTTCATTTAGATTGTGAGTTATAAAATGACCTCCCATTTGGCGTCCACCAGACATTGGTTCATTTTTTATGTCGGTGTCTGCATATAATCCGGCAAAAAAGTTTTCGATTGTTAATTCACCAATGGCCATCATAAAAGTTTGATCACGGTAATAACCCGATCTAAAATCACCATTTTTAAAGCTTTTAGCCATGGCAAGTTGAGGCAATTCTTTTCCATCTCCAAAAATCCCGAACTTAGCTTTTCCGGTAAGTACTTCTCTTCGGCCAAGTAAACTACATTCTCGGCTGGTAACCGCAATTTTATAGTCTTCTATAACCTGTTTTTTAAAATCTTCGAAAGAAATGGATTCTTTAATTTCGATTTCACTTTGCATGAACTTCATTTTTGGATATGAGCAAAGTTAACGAATTCTTGTATTATATACAATTCATAAAAATTCAATTATTTTAAATATAAATTATTTTAAGAGTGTTTTAACTGAAAATATTTAACGAAAGTTGCTAAAAATGAATTTTTTATTATCAAATTTTTATTTTAATGCTGTTGAATAATAGAATTTAATACCACTTACGCGTGAATAATTTTATAAGTGTATTCAAATCTAATGCGACAATAAATCGAATTCTATTTTCGTAATCCGGAAGACTGGGTTCCCAGCCTAAATTTGAGTAAACCGGGAAGAAAAGCTCAAAATAATCTTCTACCAGACTTACACGAATCCCAGAATCGTATAAAAATTCGGTACTTTCTCCTTTATTTTTTATCAGTCCTGCATCACCATAGGCAAAAATCCATTTCCAAATATTAGTGCTTGTATTTAAAGAAGTAATCCATTGGTTGGCGTATTGTGGTGTTAATTGCGATTTAAAACCACCCTCTGCCATAATTAGTTGTTGGCTGAATAAACCACTACTTTCACTTCTTCCATAGTAATTATAATCGAACAAGTAATCGGTAGGCCTATCTAATGCAAAACTAAAATAATTAGAATCTCTAGTATCGTTGTAAATGAAAGCTCCTGCAAAAAGACGAAGGTTTATTTGACGACTATTCTCAAATAACTTTCTGTATTTTAAAGTAACTGAAGCTTTGCTGAAATGTTTTGCTAATTGATAATCGATCAGTGCTGAAGTTCTATCAACCAAAAACGCATCAAAAAATGCATATTTTACATTAAATATATTATAGTCGGGTTTATTGATGGTTTGGTTAGGATCGTTATCGCGAGTCACATTTACATTCCGAATTAATAAGTTTTGGCGTTGATTGTCTCTTAAATTTAAAGGCCTAAAGGCAAAACTTAAAAAAGGAGTATATTTTTTATAATACAAATCGTAAGCATATGAAAATCGAGTTCCACTAACCCCAAAGCGGATAGATCTTAAGCGTTTGTCGCGAAACTGTTGCTGGTAAGAGAAGCCTGCGCTACCTAATATTGTATGGCTTGCAAAACCATATTTTGGTGCTATTTTATAATTAAAATTTTTAGACAAAAAGGTGGTGTTGTACATTTTTGGTCCTATGGAAAAACCATCATATAAATTATAATCAAATTCAGGAATAAAAAATACTTGAGCATATTTGGGATCTTCTACATCTTCTAACAATCTAAATTGAATTGGCCGATTTAGTAGTGTAGTAACTTTTTTAAAATTATTACGTTGGTTAAATTCCGGTACAATTTGTTCGTAATTTAAAGCGATCTTGTCAGCATTATTTCTAGGAATTGTAATTGTTTTTTTATCGCTTATGCTGGTAACCCAGCTTTTATAAATAATACTATCATTTTTTAATCCGTATACCGGAATAGGTACTGTTGCATCTTTTTTATTCTGAATAGTAACTTTAAGCGAATCACGACTTTTTTTGATTTTCGATATTTTAAAATCGATTTTTTTATTAGTATTAAGGTAGTCTTCAAAAAACCAAGAAATATCTTTTTTTGCATTTTCTTGAAGTAGATCGCCAAAAACTTCAGCTTTTACAACTTCTAATTGATGTTGCTGATAAAATTCTGTAATAGTATTGTTTACGGTATTATCGCCTAAATAATTTTCTAGATATTTAAAACCAATACCTGCTTTGTATGGATTGGCTATATTGGAATTAAACTTTAGTAAAGAATCTTTTTTAGTTTCTAATGCCTGATCGATATTAAGCCTAGCCATATTCATGTAAAATAATGGATACCGATCGTTAAATTCTAAATCTGCTAGATGAAACCAACGGATGCCTATAAAATTGCTAAGGCTACCAATCAATTTCATCTTAGGATAAAAGGTATCCACATAATCCATCATTAAAGAAGTCTCTATGGCATCGTGTAACCATTGTTCTTCTCTAGGATTAACTAGTAAAGTTTGATTTAGAAAATAGTTAGTAATAGTTTTTAATTGCTTGATATCGTATTGAAAACCGTCAGGAAACGGACGAACAAATGATGGTAACTGATTTAAACCATATACCGGATTTTTAAGGTATTCTTCTTTAGTTATTAATAAATTTTTATGCGGAAATTTGCCTAATCTCGATTCTAAAAAATTTAGAATACGTTCTAAAAAAGTAGATTTTAACTCATTTTGTAAACCATCATCTTCTAAATTAGTAATAATAGTATGCCGATCTAGATTGATTTTATCAAACTCATAAGTTTGAATACAATATAATGGCTGATTAGTTCGGCTTAAACCTGTTAAATGAATATATCGGGAATTTTTAGTTGTTTTCTCGCTAGCAGTATTTAAAGAACTATAAATTTGAAATTCCTTTGGAAGCGTTAACTGAATATTTATAGTTGTGGGGGGAGTAAATTGCTTACCTAGATCTTTATGGCTGTAAATTTTCCATCCATTTTGATAGACTGCAGGTGTTAAATACCAAAACCTAAGTTTATAATTTCCATTTTTACTAACTCCGAATCGTGTAAATTTATCGGAAGGTACACGAATACTATACTGTAAATTAAAAGTTATTTCTTCTGAAGGAGCTAAGGCTTTGTTTAATTGAATTTCAATAATATCTGGATGTAATTTTGGTCGGATCCATTTTATATTTTCAGAATTGCTAGTAATGCTTTGTATAGAAGTAAATCCTTTTTCCTCATTTTTTGAGAAATGAATTTTTCTAATATATTCTTCTCCAAATCGTTTTGCTAAAGGAGTAAACTGGTCTTTAAAAGCATTTGCCCAGTCATTTAAAAAGATCGAGGTAAGTGGAGTAGAAGCGGTATTTGTATAGGTTAACTGCTGGGTTATATGCAGTGTTTTTTTATCTTTATTTAGTGTAACCTGAAGGTAAGTACTATTCTGTGACCATAGCCCGCTACAAATAAAAAAACAACTGCATAATAATAACCAACAATTTTTCAAAAGCCTAAAATTTTTGCCCCAAAGCAATTAGAAATTAGGACTTAAATTATATTCATCATAGAATTTATTCAAAATTTCAATAACTTCTTCAGGAGTATCTACAACTTGCACAAGATCAACATCTTTTTCACTGATGTTTTCAAAGCTATCTAATAACGTAGTTTTTATCCAATCTACCAAACCGCCCCAAAAATCGCTTCCAACTAAAATTATAGGGAATTTATCAATTTTATGGGTTTGGATAAGTGTAATTGCTTCAAAAAGTTCATCTAAGGTTCCAAATCCCCCCGGCATAACTACAAAACCTTGTGAATATTTTACAAACATTACTTTTCTAACAAAAAAGTAATCGAAATCCAAACTCTTGTCGTTATCAATATATGGATTGTCGTGTTGTTCAAAAGGTAATTCTATATTTAAGCCAACCGATGTTCCACCAGCCAAATGTGCTCCTTTATTACCAGCTTCCATAATACCTGGTCCACCACCGGTTATAATACCGTAACCATGTTCTACAATTTTATTTGCTACCTCTTCGGTCAGCTTGTAATACTTCATGTCGGGCTTTGTTCTGGCAGATCCAAAAATAGATACACATGGGCCAATCTGGCTTAGTTTTTCGTATCCATTTACAAACTCTCCCATTATTTTAAAAATGGCCCAACTATCGTTTGTTTTTATTGCATTCCAGGTTTTACTTCTTTGTTTCGGTCTCATTATATTTTTATAACTAATCTATTATTGTAATTCTTTTTTTAGGAATTTTGCGGTGTAGCTTTTTTTATTTTTAGCTACTTCTTCTGGTGTTCCTTTGGTAATAATTTTACCGCCACCTTTGCCACCTTCAGGACCTACATCAATAATATGATCTGCCATTTTAATAACATCCATATTATGTTCTATGATTAAAACAGTATTTCCTTTATCGGTTAATTTGGTAAGTACTTCCATTAACACTCTAATATCTTCAAAGTGAAGACCGGTTGTTGGTTCATCTAAAATATAAAACGTATTTCCGGTATCGCGTTTCGATAATTCTGTGGCTAATTTTATACGTTGCGCCTCGCCACCCGATAAGGTTGTACTTTGTTGTCCTAGTGTAATATAGCCTAAACCAACATTTTTAATGGTTTTTAATTTTCGATATATCTTTGGAATCGGTTCAAAAAAATTGGTAGCTTCATCGATCGTCATTTCTAACACATCGGAAATCGATTTTCCTTTATACCGAATTTCTAAAGTTTCGCGGTTAAATCTTTTTCCGTGGCAGGTTTCACATTCAACGTAAACATCGGGTAAAAAGTTCATTTCAATTACTCGAAGTCCACCTCCCTTACAGGTTTCGCAGCGTCCCCCTTTAACATTAAAACTAAATCTTCCTGGTTTGTAACCTCTAATCAAAGCTTCCGGTGTTTTAGCAAAAAGGCTTCTAATTTCAGAAAAAACTCCAGTATAGGTTGCCGGATTACTTCTTGGCGTACGCCCAATAGGGGACTGATTAATATCGATTACTTTATCGATATGCTCTAAGCCTTTTATTTTTTTATACGGTTTGGGTTCTTTAACGCCGTTAAAATAAAAAGCATTCATAATCGGGTAAAGGGTTTCGTTTATTAAAGTAGATTTTCCACTTCCCGAAACTCCAGTTACCGCAATCATTTTGCCTAATGGAAATTCTACTGAAACGTTTTTTAGGTTGTTTCCAGTAGCTCCTGTTAGTTTTATTGTTTTTCCGTTTCCTTCTCTTCTTTTATTCGGAACAGCAATTTCACGTTTTCCACTTAAATAATCAGCAGTAAGTGTGCTGTTATTATGAATATCGGATGGAGGTCCTTGGCTAATAATTTGTCCGCCATGTTTGCCGGCTTTAGGGCCAATATCGATTACATGATCGGCACGTTCTATCATATCTCGATCATGTTCCACAACTATAATCGAGTTACCAATGTCTCGTAATGCTAATAGTGAATTTATTAGCTTTTCGTTATCGCGTTGGTGTAAACCAATACTTGGCTCATCTAAAATATATAAAACCCCAACTAATTGTGAACCAATTTGAGTAGCTAACCGAATTCGTTGTGCTTCACCGCCCGATAAAGTTTTAGAACTTCTATTTAAATTTAAATAGGTTAGCCCGACATCTTCTAAAAACTGAAGTCGAGTACGTATTTCTTTAATAACCTCTGAACCAATTTGTTGTTGTTTTTTTGAAAGCTTATTTTCCAAACCTTCAAAAAATGTTATTAAATCGGAGATATCTAAATTCGCTAATTCAGCGATATTTTTATTATTTATTCTGAAATAAAGTGATTCTTTACGCAATCGGCTGCCGTTACAAGTAGGGCATTCAATTTTGTCCATATATTCTTTTGCCCAACGGCGTAGCGATCGAGAATCGTTATTTTTATAGGTTTCTTCAATAAAAGTAGCAATACCTTCAAAATCAATTTTATAATCGCGAGTAATTCCTAGTGATTTCGATTCTTTACTGAATTTTTCCTTTCCGCCATACATAATCATATCCATGGCTTCTTTTGGAATTTCGGAAATTGGATCGCTTAAGCTAAAGTTGAAGCGTTCTGCTATTACTTCAAGTTGAGAGAATATCCAGTTTTTCTTTTGTGGGCCATGTGGTGCTAAACCTCCATTTTTAATAGATTTTGAAGGGTCAGGAATAATTCGTTCTTCATTTACTTTATAAAGTGTCCCGATACCACTACAGCTAGGGCAAGCTCCTTTTGGAGAATTAAAAGAGAAGGTATTTGGTTCTGGATTAGGATACGAAATACCGGTAGTAGGACACATTAAATTTCTACTAAAAAATCGGACTTCTCCGGTTTCTTGCTCCATAATCATCAGTACATCGTCACCATGATACATCGCTGTTTGGATACTTTCATCTAAGCGTTTTTGTGCTTCGGTATTATCCGTAATTTTGAGACGATCGATTACAATCTCGATATCGTGTGTTTTATATCGATCTAGCTTCATGCCTTTAACAATATCTCGAATTTCTCCGTCGGTACGGACTTTTACGAAACCTTGTTTAGCAATATTTTCGAATAATTCTCGGTAATGCCCTTTTCTAGATCTAACAGATGGCGCTAAAACACTTACTCGTTTATCTTTATAATCTTGGATGATAAGATCTTTAATCTGGTTATCGGTATAACTTACCATTTTCTCTCCGGTATTGTAGCTATACGCTTCTCCGGCACGAGCAAAAAGTAATCGTAAAAAATCGTAAATTTCAGTAATTGTCCCTACGGTACTACGCGGATTTTTACTGGTTGTTTTTTGTTCGATTGCAATTACTGGCGAAAGCCCTTCAATTTTATCGACATCTGGTCGTTCTAAACCGCCTAAAAACTGGCGTGCATAGGCCGAAAATGTTTCGATATAACGGCGTTGTCCTTCAGCATAAATAGTATCAAAAGCTAGAGAAGATTTTCCGGATCCTGAAAGTCCTGTGATAACCACTAGCTTTTCACGCGGAATTTCTACATCAATGTTCTTTAAATTATGAACTCGAGCTCCTAAGACTTCTATTTTTTCTTCTGTTTTTGTCATTTTCTTCATCAAGGGGGCAAATGTACTTAATGTCCTGCTAACTAAAAAGCAGGCATTGTTTCAGCATTGTTAATTTCGATGTAAAAATTAAGAAGGTTTTCTTTAATTTTAGGAATAATTAAGGTTTAAGGCTTCTATTTTTTTCTTGGTGAATCTTTCTAACTCTAGAAAAAAGCTATAAAATTCATCTTCAAAGTAATAATAGAACTCTTGTAACTCGTTTACAGAATTTTCCATATTCGACTGAAATTTAGTACGACGACTCATTTGTTCTAAAATACGCCCAATTCCTTCTATAGTAGCATAAGTAACTAGCCAATTATGCTCTACCATATATGGCATGAAATTTTGTACTTTTTTAGGAATTAATTCGATATTGTTTTGAATAAGCTTATAGAAATCTTGACTATAGTCTTCAAGATTAGTTTTATGAAATTCACTCCAGTTTGCTGCTAAAAAATGATCGTACAAGATATCTACAATTACACTACTGTAATGCGAATATTTATCGAATAACCGGTGTACGCTTTTTTTTACAACTGGGTGAGTATCTGTAAATTCATCGATACTTCGATGTAATGTAATGCCTTGCTGAATAGGTTCTGGATACTTTAAAAAGGCTTTTCCTTTTACAGAATCTGCAATAAAATTACCAATTTTTAGCATTTCATTGTCTCCGGAAAGGTAAATATGGGCTAAATAATTCATTATCTAAAGATACGGAATCTACATTAAAATTTTGATACGTTTTTGAGCATAGTATATTTGTAGTACTAAGGCTGGAAAAAAATCAGCTATAAATTAACAAAGCTATGAGTTTAATTAAATCTATATCTGGAATTCGAGGGACTATTGGAGGTAAAACCGGAGATAATTTAACCCCAATTGATGCTGTAAAATTTGCTGCTGCCTATGGCAGTTGGCTAAAAAAGAATTCAGAATCAAAAAAAATAAAAGTAGTTGTAGGTAGGGATGCCAGAATATCAGGAAATATGATACAGCAACTTACCTTACAAACCTTGGTTGGTTTAGGCATAGATGTAGTTGATCTAGATTTATCTACCACACCAACTGTTGAAATTGCAGTACCATTAGAAAATGCCGATGGCGGAATTATACTAACAGCTAGCCATAATCCAAAACAATGGAATGCTTTAAAACTTTTGAATGAAAAAGGCGAGTTTTTAAGCGGTGAAGATGGTGCAGAAATTTTAGAGATTGCCGAAAAGGAAGAGTTTACTTTTGCTGATGTAGACGACTTAGGGACAGTTATAAAAATTGAAGATTACATTGATAGGCATATCGAAGAAGTTTTAAAGTTGAAATTAGTAGATGCTCAAAAAGTATCAGTAGCTGGTTTTAAAGTAGTGGTAGATGCTGTAAATTCTACCGGAGGAATTGCTATCCCAAAATTATTGAAAAAACTTGGCGTAGAAGTAATAGAACTTTACTGTGAACCAAATGGGCATTTCCCACATAATCCAGAACCTTTAAAAGAACACTTAGGCGATATTTGCGAATTGGTAAAGAAAGAACAAGCTGATCTTGGTGTGGTAGTAGATCCAGATGTAGATCGTTTAGCATTTATTGATGAGAACGGAAATATGTTTGGAGAAGAATATACCTTAGTAGCTTGTGCCGATTATGTTTTAAGTAAAACGTCCGGTAATACGGTAAGTAATCTTTCATCGTCTAGAGCTTTACGAGATGTTACTGAAAAACAAGGCGGAACCTATAAAGCAAGTGCCGTAGGAGAGGTAAATGTAGTAACACTAATGAAGCAAAGTAATGCGGTAATTGGAGGAGAAGGAAATGGCGGAATTATTTATCCGGAAGCTCATTATGGTAGAGATAGCTTAGTAGGAGTAGCTTTATTTTTAACATATTTAGCTGAAAAGAAAATAAAAGTTTCGGAACTACGAGATAGTTATCCTGAATATTTTATGAGTAAAAACAAAATTGAATTAACGCCACAAATCGATGTAGATGCTATTCTGAAAGCTATGAAAGAAAAATATGCGTCAGAAGAAGTAAGCACGGTAGATGGTGTGAAAATTGATTTTCCAGAAAATTGGGTACATTTACGTAAATCGAATACCGAACCAATAATTCGAATTTATACGGAAGCCAAAACACAAGAAAAAGCTGATGAGCTTGCCGAGAAAATGATAGTAGATATTAAAAAAATTATCGCATAATTTGTAGTATATCTTAAAAAAGAAAAGCCGAAATTATCGAATTTCGGCTTTTCTTTTTTAATTGGTAATTTATTCTAATTCGATTCCGTTTATCAGGACGTCTTCTAGTATTGAAGCAAAATAAATAGTGGTGTTTAACGGGTATTCTTTATCTATAGTTTGGCTAAAAGAAGTAATTTTAGATCTTTCAAAATCTAAAGTAAATGTAGGCTCTTTTTTTCCTTTTTCGTAAACCATTAAATTTCCCGACCATTCTTCAGGATTCCCTTTAAGCCAATTTAAAAATGGTTTATCGATTTGGCTTACTAAAGATGCTGAAAAATGAACTTTAAATTTTTTTGATTGTTCTAATGAATAGCTGTCGCTATCTAATATATAATCAATTTGGCTGATTGAATAAATTTGTTGAATTTTTTGATTCTTTTTTAGCACAAGCTGAATGCTATCTAGTTTTTCTTCAGCAATAGTATCAGTATTTTTTTGTGCATTAGCAGAAAAGCTTATAGTGAAAATAAGTAGAGCAATTAATGTTCTCATAGTGTTCGTTTTTTAAATTAAGTGTTGATAATTACTTCTTAGTATCTAAAAACTATATACAGGTTAGTTAGATTATTACTAATAATCGATAAGCAAAAATCAATTTTTTTAAAGTAGTAATTATCCCTGTTTCCAGTGAAAGTGTTATTTTATTTTACCTATACATTAGTTGCTGATTAAGAATGTTTGTTTTTTAAGAGAAATTGAACAAGCTAGAATTTAATCTGAAAATATAAATGTAATTTTGTAGCAATTTGGTTGAATATGGGTATAAAAAAATATGTGTTATTGTTGTTTTTGGGGGTTATATTTCAACTTCAATCTCAAAATGATAAAGTTTATTTTAGATCTTTTTCAGTATTACCAACAGATGTACCTAAAAATTTGTATAACCGATTAGAAGCTGAAGAAAATCCTTCAGATCGTTTGCAATATTTAGACACCATTTCTCAGATTTTCAAAAATTCCGGAAATGTAGACTCGTTATTAGTTTACGGACAAAAAATACAACGAGAATCGAAATTAATAGATAATCCGCCACTTCAGAAGAAATTTAAACAATTAGGATTATATTACGAAGCTGTTGGTAAAAGGGATATTGGCCTATTAGACGAGGCTATAGCGAGTTTTATAAAAGGTATTGAACTTTCAGGAGATGCTAAGATTACTACTTTTTTAAAATTAGGATTAGCTGAAACTTATTTTCTGAAAAGAGATCGTGATAAAACGGTTTTATATTTAAAACAGATAAAAAATCCTTCAAACAATTTAAAGCTGGCATTTTCTGTAGATGCTTTAAAAATTGATGTAGCTATTCTGGATAAAGACTTTGATAAAGCACAAGAATTAATCGAAGAAGTGTTCAAAAATCAAGAAATTAATAATTATTTACCGTTAAAATTACGTGTTGAAATAGCAAATGGAAGAATAGCTGCTTTAACCAATAATCAGGAAAAAGCGATACAAATTTTTCAAGAAAGTAAACAGAAATCTTTAGAGTTTAGTTTGTACGATTTATATATAAAAAGTGTTTTGGCAGAAGGTAGCCTTTACATCCAGATGAAAAATTACCAAATGGCAGAGTTTGCATTGAGTACAGCATACGCCAATACTATAAGTTGGAATCGATTAGAATTACAGCGCGATGTAATTAATTTATTGGTGGTACTTTATAAAGCTCGTGGAAATTATAAAAATGCTTATGGTTTAATGACGCAAAAAGAATCGATTACACGATCTATTGCAAAAAAACAAAATCAGCGATTAGTTAGAGATATCGAGCTTAAATACGAAACCTTAAAAAAGGAGCAAGAAATTAATAAATTACAAAAAGAGCAATTAAAAAAGCAAGCAGAGATTGATCATCAAAGAACTACAAAAAATGCTTTTTTAATAGGATTTTTAGTTATTTTAATTCCTATAATACTTTTATTAATTGTGTATTACCAGAAGTTACAAGCACAGAGTTTGTTAACTAAAAAACAAGAAGATTTAAATAAAAAAGAAGTTCAAGCTTTATTGCAAAAACAGGAATTAGATCTAACCAAAACAAGTATTAAAGCTCAAAATGAAGAGCGTAACCGTATAGCTCGTGAATTGCACGATAGCATAGGTGGTAATTTAGCCGCTATTAAATTACAAATGGATAAAGAGGAAGGTGATTCCGGAAATAAAACAATTGTTGCTCAGTTAGATGCAACGTATCAGCAAGTACGAGAAATTTCGCATAGTCTTATTCCTAAAGAATTTACAGAACAAGCTTTTACAAGCTTAGTAACAAATTATCTAGATAAATTACAGGGAACTTCCAATTTAGAGATAGAGTTTAATGCTTATCCAGAAACGCGTATAAATAAAGTGTCCGAAAAAATGCAAGTAACACTTTTTAATATATGTAAAGAGTTAGTGACAAATGCAATAAAGCATTCCGAAGCTAGTTTGGTAAGTATACAAATAATTATGCCTGAAGAGGAGCAAAGTTTATCTTTATCATACGATGATGATGGGATTGGTTTTAATACTGAAGGTAATTTTAAAGGCATCGGTTTTAGAAACATTACTCAGCGTGTTCAAGAATATAATGGAACTATCGCTATAGATAGTGCTAAAAATAGGGGAACTGTAATTAATATTGAATTTCCTAAAATAAAATTTATTGAAAAATAATGAAATATACTATAATTATTGCCGACGATCATGCCATGTTTATTGATGGCGTAAAGAGTATTTTAAACGATGAAGAAAATATAGATGTAAAACTTACTGCGGCTAATGGAGAACAGGTGCTGAAGTATTTACAAATAAATACAGATGAAGCAATAGATTTAGTAATTACAGATTTAAGCATGCCAGGAATGGATGGTATCGCATTAAATTCAGCAATAAAAAAGGAATTTCCGAATGTGAAAACCTTAGTGGTTAGTATGTCAGAAGATGGAGAAACTATAAAACAACTTACCGAAATAGGTATAGAGGGGTATATTTCTAAAAATTCTGAAAAGCGAGAATTATTAACTGCTATTACAACTATTTTAAGTGGAGAAACTTATTTTTCAGCACGTATTAAACAGGTGTTAATGAATACAATGCTGGAAACTCGAAAAAAACCGGTTGTAAAATTAACTAAAAGAGAAAAAGAGGTTTTAAAATTAATCGCTAAAGAATATACTACTCAAGAAATTGCAGATGAACTTTTTTTAAGTAAGCATACCATAGAAAGTTATCGAAAAAATCTAATATCGAAATTACAGGTTCGTAACTTGGCAGGTTTAACTCGTTATGCTATTGAGAACGGTATTTTAGATTAATACTCCCTGAAAACAGGGTGTATTTTTTCCCAAAATACGGTTTATAAATGAAGGAGTACTTCGTTGCATCTTTGTAAAAAATAAAAATTACAAATTATGATTTACGGTATTACTCTCATCTTATTAAGCATTATTGCAGTTCCATCTTTAATTCTTTCAAAAAAGCCGAATGCAGAAGAATTGTTAGCTAAAGTTGCACCTTATCAGGGTTGGATTGGCCTTGTTTTTTGTGTCTTTGGAATTTGGGGAATTATTTCAGCTATTCTTAATTTAGGTTGGTTAACTTCAGCACCAATTTGGTGGACAACTTTATTAGCTGGTAGTGTGGTAGAGGCTGGTTTAGGTTTTATGTTAGGCTTTGCTCTTATCAATAGTTTAGTATTAAAAAATAATGCGGCGGCACAAGAAAAGGCAGCTACATTGCGTGAAAAGATAGCACCTAAGCAAGGCAAATTAGGAATTTTAGGTTTAATTGTAGGTAGCTGGATGATTATTGCTTCCTTTCTATTTGCAGTTTAGTACAATAATAATTTATAACTAAGAATGATGGTAGAATTGGTTAAAATTCTACCATCATTTATTTATTTTTAATTGTTTTGTCCCCATTCTTTTCCTTCAGGAGTAAATCTCCATTCAAAATATTCATTTAAAACTTCTAAAGAATTTTCACTTGGTACATTACCTAAATGCGGATCAGCATCTAGATACATAACTTTTGGATTATCCTTACTGAAAGAAGACCATTTAGGAACTGTTTTTCCGTTAGGATTTCCATATTTTGCAAAGTTGGTCCAGTAGGTTCCCATTATTTCAGCTAATTTTTTATCGGAAGCTGAAATGTTTCCTTTATTTACAACATCTAAATTCATAAACGCATAGGCAACGTCTTGACCGTGAGGAGAACCATACCCGTATTGTGGAGAATCTTTTGGGTAGTCAGGATGTTTATCGAAATAATAATAAAATACAGGAGTATTTCCTTTTTGAGATTGTAGATTAGCCCATTTCCAGGTATGCCAACCAAAAGCGGCATCACGCATTAAATCTCTAGCTGTTTTAGGAACACTATTTTCAGAAACCGGATATGCTTCAATAAGTTTATTGGCAAATTTTCCATAACGGTTTCGTGTGTTTTCAATATATTGATCTGGTGTTTTTTCTCTAGAGAAGCTAGCTCCTTCATCAGAATTATATCCGATTAAAACAGGAACATCATTAAAGTCACCTTCTTTATATAAATGATATTGAGTATCTGGAATAACATAACCATCAACTATCGGCCAGTTACTTCCCATACCCATTCCCATAGGTAATTTTTCTGCTGGTAATTCTCGTAATTCTTTAATAGATGCTACACCGGCTTTTTTTACATACTCAACACCATTAGCTTCTGCTTGTTTAAGGGTTTTTATGTTTTCACCAGGATAGGTGTTTTTTCGAGTAGGACCAAATGAACCGCCACTCTGTGAAATAGCACCATTAAATAAACCTTTTGCTAAAGGAGATGCACATAGCATACTAACTGAAATGCCGCCGGCAGACTCACCAAATATGGTAACGTTATTAGGATTTCCTCCAAAATTTTTAATATTATTTTTCACCCATTTTAATCCGGCAATTTGGTCTAATAAGCCATAATTTCCCGATGTATTAGATTTGTTTTCTTTGCTTAATTCAGGATGTGCTAAAAAAGCTAAAGGACCTACTCTATAGGCAATAGAAACTAAAATCACTCCTTTTTTTGCCAGAGAAGTTCCGTCGTAAACAGGCTCTGCGGTATTACCAAAGCTAAATCCTCCACCATAAATCCATACCATAACTGGTAAATTCTCATCTTTAGTTTTGGCAGGTGTCCATACATTTAAGTAAAGACAATCTTCACTTTTTCCGGCAACAGGATTTCCAGGCTGAAAGGGAGAATGGGCATAATTAGTAGTTTTTTTTATGCCTTCCCAACTTTTTACCGGTTGTGGAGCTTTCCAACGTAATTCATCTATTGGTGGAGCTGCAAAGGGAATACCTTTAAAAATAGTTAAATCGTTTTCGTAATAGCCTTTAACAAACCCACCTTCAACTTTAGTTTGAGTAAGATTTTGAGCATTGATAAGCATATTATGGCATAGTAGTGCAAGAAATAGTAAATACTTCATATTCAGTAGTATTAATGCGTTATGTTATTAGTGAATTTTATTTTTTATTAAATAAGTATAAAAAATACACTTATAAATAATGCTAAATTTACGAATAAATTGAAAATGATTTTCATTTTTAGAATTCAAATTACACGTTTCTAAATAAAATTGCTACATTTTATTTAGTGAAGTAGTAAATGTTAACTTTTTACTAAAAATCGCTTATTTTTATTTGTATTAAATCTAAATAAAAATATATTTGTAGCCGCAAATCCCTACTGTATGCGATTTATTACTTTGTTATTTATATTAAGTTGTACATTTTCGTATAGCCAAACACGGCTGACGGGTAGAGTTATAAGCGATGAAAACAATCAGGCTCTCGAAGATGTTTTAATTACCGAGGCTAAAACTAATGCGTGGACGCTTACCAATGCCAAAGGATATTTTTCAATAGCAATTAGCAACCCTCAGCGTTTTGAATTAAATTTTAAAATTCTGGGTAAAAAAGAACTGCAAATCACGCAAGATGATATTAAAAATTTTAGTGAAATCCTTACTGTTCGGTTGCAAGACGACAACCTCAAATTAGATGATGTCACGGTAACTGCCGTGCCCAAACGAAGTAAAGTAGGATCTGCAGTAGTTTTAGATGATTATGCCGTTAACCAACGCCAATCGTTTAGCCTTTCTGATATTTTACAACAATTACCTGGGCAAGAAATAAAACCGCCCAATTTCACTGAAACTAAAATTTTAAATTTAAGAACGGCTGGAGAGTCTACAACAAATGCATTTGGTATTGCGTATATGATTGATGGCTTGCAAATTTCTAATGATGAAAATATGCAAACTTATAATGGGGGCAGCAATAACGGTCTAACCAGCCTAGATAATCCGTCTAATGGTTTAGATTTAAATACCATACCGGCTTCTAATATTGAAAAAATAGAAGTAATAGCCGGAATACCGGATGCTGAATATGGAAATTTAACTACCGGTTTAATTAAAATAGACCGAAAAGCTGGGATAAGCCCGTATCGGGTAATGGCTAGTTTGCGGCAAGGAACTACTCAGGTAAGTTTAGATAAAGGATATAATTTGGGAGAAAAAGCTGGCAATTTAAGTTTCTCTATTAATTATTTGAATGCGAATAATAATCCTACCGATCAGTTAAATAGCTACGATCGGGTAACGGCATCTGCTATTTGGACCGTAAATTCTCACGACAAAAAATTTCGAAATTCATTTTCTCTTAATTTTCATGATAATTTAAATGATATCTCTTACGATAAAGAGAATGAATCTGGAAAAAGAGAAGCTACCTTTAAAAAGGATAGAGGAATTCGACTCAGTAACCGTTTGTTTTGGAATGCCAATACGGCTATAATCGATAATATCGAATTTAATGTGGGATTTTCGTATGCTAAACAACACTCCTATCATCAATCATTTATAAATAACGGAGGACGAGTAGTCCCTACCGCAATGGAAACCAGTTTATATACTGGTAATTATACCCCCGTTTCTTACTTGTCTGTAAAAGAAGTTTTTGGACAACCGCTAAATTTAAACACTAAATTATCGTTTAGAAAATCGCTGAATAGCGAAAAATTTAGTCATAATTTATCAGCCGGATTCAATTTTAGCTATAGTGATAATACAGGCCGTGGCAAAGGTTACGATCCTGATAAAGCGTATTCAGATCTTACCTTTAAAGGCACAAGTGGAGAAGATGTAGGTTTTAGACCTACTTCGTATAGAAATTTAGTGACTCCAAGAAAAAATTACGGAATTTATTTTCAAGATAACAGTACCTATACTTTTGCAAATGGCCACGATTTATTTGCGAATATCGGGGTGCGCTATGATAATCAAAATGGTTTTTCCAGTATCAGCCCGCGTATCAATTTTGGCTACGAACTATCTAGAAAATGGAGTATACGAGGCGGTATAGGTTTTGCTTCTAAAGCGCCTTCACTTTCGCAAATTTTCCCGAGCGATAAATATTACGATTATTTAATTCGAGATATTAGAACCAATGATTATGCATTTAATTTAGTACAAACCTATAAAATTGCGATTGACAAATTAGATTTGGAGCCTTCCAAAATTTGGAAATACGAAATAGGTGCTAATTACAATGCTAATTTCGCTAATTTTAGTCTAACCGCTTATTATAACCGAACTTTTGATGGAATTGTTGGGGTTAAACAATTAGTGAATTTTGATTATCCTGAAGTTGAATTTACTTATCCGGAAGATAATACAGCTCCAGATTATGAAGTAACCGGATATTCTAATCGAGTAGAAACCTATAGTTTACCACAAAATTCTCAAGAAACAACAGATGCTGGGATAGAGTTTTTTGCAACTTTCAAAAAAATTGAAGCGATTAATACTTCGTTTAGTTTTTCAGGACGATATGTATATACTGAGAATAATTCGTTTAATGAAATTATAGAATCTAATTCCGATAAGGCCAATACTGCTGTTCCTTATGGAATTTTTACAAAATATCCTGATAAGTCTGACGATTTAAAATTGCGTGGGACGGCAAGTTATCATTTATCTGAATTAGGGTTATTAATTTCGCTAACTGCAGAACAGTTTACCCGAAGAACCACTTATGCTACAATAAAATCAATTTATCCGAGTGCATATATTAATGGGAATGGTGATCGCATAGCTATCCCAGCAGAAAATCGAGACGATCAGAAATTTCAGAGTTTACTTAAAAATCCATTAAATTCTAGAGATCAAGTCACGCATCTGTATCATAATTTTCATTTACGGCTAACCAAAGAGTTTCAGAATAATTTAAGCTTATCGATGTATGTTACCAACTTTTTAAATTATCAACCACAAGTAGCAACAGGGAATCATAAGACCCGAAAAAATGATCCTATAAGTTTTGGCGCGCAAATTAATTATCAATTCTAATCTAAATATACAATCAATGAGAAAGTTTTATCTATTAGGTTTAATAAGCCTATTATTTTTATCGTGTAGTGACGATGACAATTTCCTGTCGGTAGTTTCACACCAGTTTTCAATAGATCTTGGCGAAGACGAAAATAACATGCCGGCTGAATCTGCTCGCATTTCTTTAGAAAATATAGAAGATGGTAAAACCTATACTGTTACTACCGATGCTTCAGGGAATGCAACTATAGAGGTAGTACCCGGCACCTATACTATAAATGTGGCTAAACAATTTACAGCGGAGGAATATACCGCCTTCTCAGGAAAAGAAGCTACTGATGAGGTAATATTTAATGGTAGTTTAACTAATGTAAGTATTTCAGAAACAAACACCACTACAGAAGTCTCTTTAGTAACCGGGCAAATTGGAGATTTAGTGTTTAAACAAATCTACTTTTCGGGATCTGATGTACGAAAAGGAGCTGTATTCCGCGACCAGTTTGTAGAAATTCATAACAACTCTAATAAAACCATTTATTTAGATGGATTATATTTTGCACAAATAAAAGGACAAACTAGTATTAGTTCTACGGTTAGAGATTATAATTTATCTAATGGTCAGTACGATTGGAGTCAATCTATTAATCAACAAGATCCCGACAATGCAAATACCGCGTATGTATATGCTGAAGAAGTATTGCAAATTCCGGGTAGCGGAGAAGAATATCCGCTTGCATCAGGACAAAGTGTAATTATTGCAGCTACTGCAGTAAATCATAAAGCTCCATTAACTACCCAAAATAGTGACGGAGAAACTGTAACTTATGAAGTAGAAGATCCATCATTAACGGTAGATTTAAGTCAGGCTCCTTTCGAGGCGTTTTATCAAGATTATTTTGCTTCTACCGGCGGAAATGGAATAGACTCTGATATTGACAATCCAAATTCGATAAATTTAAATATCGTTTTTAAAACCTTTAAAGGAAACGATTTAATATTAGACACCAAGGGTCGTGAGGCTTTAGTTATTTTTAGAGCTAACGAAGAAGAATATCAACAAATAAACTCAGTGCCGCTGCCCTCTATCAACGATGATAGATTTGATGAAGAAACCTCAACATTCATGCAGGTGCCTGTAGCATATGTTTTAGACGGGGTAGAAATACAAAATACAGATCCGGCTAAGCCAAAACCACCAAGATTACCAAATAGCGTGGATGCTGGTGAAATAGCAACAATTAGCGGGAAATTTTCTTCAGAATCAGTAATCCGTAAAGTGAAGTCTGAAAAAGATGGAAAAGTATTTTATCAGGACACTAATAACAGTAGTAACGATTTTGAAGTACTAGATAAACCTATTGTAGAAATTACAACTACTTTTTAAATGAATCGGTATCGTTTTTTACTTTTAGGTATAGCCATTTTTACTATAAATATAGTAGCTCTAAAAGCACAGGAATTTACTCCAGGCGGTAATACTTTTTTTACAGATATTATAACTGCTAAAAGGGGGAATCCATTCAACTATTTGTATTTGCCTGTAAAAAACTATACCGAAACAGGATTGTTTTATACTGCTGAAGGAGGGGATTTTAGAGATGCTAGAATCCCTTCCCAAATGCAGGATTTTGGATTACAAACTCAAGGAATTTTTAAGAATGAAAGCGGAATTTTATTTTACGGCAATTTATCGATTACTAAATCGTACTATAAAAATTTAAAATGGAATTTAAGCTATCAGCTTCCGGAAAACGCACTTATGGAAGATCCGCATTATTTTGGAGTAGCCAGGCCTGGTAATTGGAGTAATCAAGATTATGATATTAATGGCGGAATTGTATTTCCTATAAATGATAAATGGCATGCATTAGCCGAAGTTAAGTATCATCTTTTCAATAAATACAGGAACGATAGAGACCCTCGTGATAAAATT
Source organism: Zunongwangia sp. (assembly GCF_048269745.1). NCBI lineage: Bacteria > Pseudomonadati > Bacteroidota > Flavobacteriia > Flavobacteriales > Flavobacteriaceae > Zunongwangia > Zunongwangia sp. The sequence continues at coordinate 113,380 of NZ_JBLXIB010000007.1, forward strand.
ACCTTTAATGAACTTGTATTTAATGCCGGATTTAATTATCAAATTAATCAATCTCAGTACCTAAATATAAAAGGAACATACGGAGCGACCGATATTACCAATAGACCCTCTTTTAATGTGGATAGTAATAATACTCCTCGATATTATAGACAACATATTAAATGGTTAATTGGGTATGGTTCGTTTACCAATCCGTTTTTTGAGCATACCATGCGTAATTATCATCAAGCGGGTGTTTCTATAGGGTATCTATTAGATAACCAAAATTATAATGTTAGTGTAAATATTGGCTACCTTCAAAAACAACAAGATACTTATAAAAATGGTAATGTAAATAACAAGCATAAAGAAAAAGAGTTTTTTGCTGAATACAAACCCAAAACCTATTCTTTGGATGCTTTGGTATTAAAAAAACAAACCGAAAACAGCCATTTAAAACTTCAATTTTCAGGATTGAATACAAAGGCAGAAAATGTACTTACTAATAAAGGAGGGAAATCGTATTCTACTTCGTTAACCGAAGCTTCGTTACTTTTCGGTTATTTAAAAATCGCGCAAAACAAACCAATAATCGATTTAGGCGTTGGGGTAGAATATACGAACTCTAACCAGAAAGATGTGTTGGAACAGTCTCGTTTAGAATTTTCATTTTTGAAACCAAAATTTTATGCAATGAAGCGTTTTAAATTGACCTCCGTTTTAGATTTTTTACCTAGAATAAGTGGACAAGCAAATATTTCTTTACAGCAGATTAATAATTACCCTAGTTTACAATTTAACAATATAGATGATAGTGATTTTTTCGGTTTAACCCGTAAGCTTTTTTATGAAGAGGTAACACAACCCAATGCGGAGTTTTTTGGGGTTTCAAACTGGCAAACCAACATCGATTTAGGATTCAACTTTAAATCCTTTAAAAATCTTGATACTTATTTTACCATTGGTGGAGCTTACCAAGAAAGCTTCGACAATTTGCAGAACTGGAATAATGCCACTCCAAATAGATGGAATTTTTCAGCAAGTTTAAAAGTATATTATTAAAGCATGAGACATACAATATTCAAAATTTTAATTTTCTCAATAGTTTTAAGTTTTTTTGGTTTTAAAGCTTATCAAGAATATAATATAGATCAGTTACGTGAGGTTTATAGTAGTGGAGACCCATCTACTTGGCCAAAACCTACGTTAGATTCAACAATAAACAATTCTGATTTTAAGGATATAGGAAGTTTGCCTGATGTTCAATTTCCTACAGATAATCCATATTCTGAAGCCAAAAAAGACTTAGGAAAAAGCTTGTTTTTCGATCCACGTTTATCATCAAGCGGACAAATATCCTGTGCTAGTTGCCATGATTCAGAACTGGGTTGGGGAGATGGAAGAAGGCATAGCTATGGGCATTTAAGAAGAGAAGGTAGAAGAAATTCAATGACGATTTTAAATTCTGCTTATGCTGAAACTTTATTTTGGGATGGTCGCGCTAGTTCGTTAGAAGATCAGGCGCAATTTCCTATTCAGGATACGCTAGAAATGAATTTTCATATAAATTTGGCTTCTGAAGATATCGCAAAAATTGAAGGCTATAAAGCTTTATTTAAAGCCGCTTTTGGGGATAAAACAGTTAGTAAAGAACGCATTCAAAAAGCAATTGCTACCTACGAGCGTACGATTGTAAGCGGGCGCACTCGTTTTGACCGATTTATAGATGGAGAAAGTAAAATGTTTACCGATCAGCAGGTATTAGGAATGCATTTGTTTAGAACTAAAGCTCGATGTATCAACTGCCATAATACCGGTTATTTTTCAGATAATAAATTTCATAATACCGGTTTAACGTATTACGGGCGACCTTTTGAAGATTTAGGACGTTATGAAGTTACCGGAAACAAAGATGATGTGGGGAAATTTAAAACTTCAACTTTACGAGAAATTAGCAGAACCGGGCCTTATATGCATAATGGGTTATTTCAAAATTTATACGGAATTGTAAATTTATACAGTGCCGGGATGCCACAGCCAAAACGAAAAGATCATCAAGTAAACGATACATTATTCCCAACAACTTCTCCTTTACTAAAAAAGCTACACTTAACTAAAAAAGAAAAATATGCTTTAGTGGCATTCTTAAGAACTTTAGAATCGGTGAATCATCGGGAAACTCCTCCGGAGCTCCCCGAATAATAGTTGTTATTTTACTTGTAATGGTTTGTTATAAAAAATAACGATACCTAAAATAAAAATAAAACAAACGCTACCAATAAGTTTGTATATATTGTTTTTAGCCGTTATATAATCTGGGCTTGCTTTAAAGGAATGCCTAGGCTCTTTTTTATAATCTTTAGGATAAAATAATACCTGATTATATAAATAAGGATAATAAAAATTACGTAATGCATCGTGGTGCTTTTTAGCACTTTCCATAAATCGTAAATGTGCATTTAGGTCCGTTGCTGCAATAGCATTTAGAGCTCCTTGAACATTTACGGGAACCGATAAAAAATTAAGATTATTTACTAACTTCTGTCGATTTTTCAATCCTTCAAAATATTCTTTTCTTAAATTTTCAACAGCAACATCCCCAAGATGCTGAAAAGCATAATACCAACGCCAGCCAAAATGATCTTCTATTTTTGCTGTATTTTTCCATTCCGGGTAATAAGAGAAAAAACGTTGCATGGTTTCATCTTTTGGTAAATCCCAACCACCGTGGACTTCTTCGCGTTGTTTAATAGTTAAAGCTAGAGCTTCCGGAACCGGTTGTTTTAAATTTACATATACATTTAAGCCCGCCGGAATTATAAATGTAAAAGCTAACCATATTCCTAATAAAGAAACAGCATTAAATGCAGACGCTTTTTGTAATGAAGCTATAAAAAATGACACGCCAAACCAAAATAAACAATTGAATGTAATTAATAAAAACCACAGTAAAATTCGGCTATCTAAAGATATTTCAGCATAATAAAATCCTATAATAGAAAGTAAATACGCTAAGCTTACAACCAATATAAATCTAAAAAATAGCTTAGCGCTTACTATAGTTATGGTTTTTATAGGTTGCGATAAGAGTAAAGGTAAGGTGCCTTGCTCTTTCTCTATTGATAAAATATTAAAACTTAGCCCAATTATTAAGAGTGGAAAAAAATAGATAAGCACAAAAGATAAATCGAAATTACCTGCTAAAGATTTCATAGGATTTACAATTTCAGAATCGTAGAGTTGAGATTGTAAATTCAATAAGCGTAATTTTATATAAAACGGATTAATATCCCGCTGTCCTAATGAAAGTGCAGCCCATGCATCAGGTAAATTACGAGCAAAAGTAGAATGATAATAGCCTATGTTACCGGCATCGGTTCCATTTGGATACCTATCTGATAATTCATTTATATTGTGTTGCGTAATTCCGTCAAGCGCTTCAATTACTTCTTGTTGTTTTTTAATTTCGGCGCTACCATAATAAATGCTATAAAGCCCTAAAATAAATGTAAGTGCCAGTAATAATTTAATACTTCGGTTTGCTTTAAAATTTAGCCACTCGAATTTCAGTAAAATTAAAAAGTGTTTCATTTTACGCTATTTTAGATTTTCGGATTATAAATGTGGTAGAGCCAGAAAGTAAAAACATCCAAAATATGAGTGCAAAAACAGAAAACCAGTGGTTTTTTATAGACCACCATAATCCGGGTGTAGTGTACGAGAAAGGTTCAAATTCCTTCCAGGTTTTACTATCAAGTCTTGTTAATTTATCTCCGTATTTGAGACGGGTAGCTTGAATGTGATTCAATTTTTGAGTACGTTGGTATCGATATTTTTCTGCTTTTTTAAGAAAGTCGGTATATCGGTAAAAATCGGAGCCGGCAATTCCCATAGATAAATTTCTAATTGCTAGAAATGGGTTTATAAGTGCAGCATAAGTAGCTATTTTATTTTGTTTCTGAAAAGTCTGCGTAATTTCATCAAAATGTTTGCTATAAGTCTTGCTACTTTGTTCCTCTCCTTTAGCTAGCCAAAGGCCATCGAAGTTTACTGGTAAATCTTCTAAAGAATTTACGCCATATTTATCAAATAATTCCTGTTTCATGGCTTCTGCACGTTCATCTTTAGAATTGTGCCCGTCGATTCCGGCTAATACTTCTTCATGAATTTCGGCATTCATTTCAGCCTTCGTAATGCTAGGGTAAAGCTGGTCACCAATGTTGGCAGTAACTTTTGGCATAATTACACAAAAGAGCATCCAGATACCTAAAAGGGTAATTAATGAAGCACTAGAATTAGTATAAGCTGCCGAAACGATTACTGAAAGCATAATAAAAATAAAAAAGTAGCTGCTATAAGCAGCTATAAAACTTAGATAGCGAGCCAACATTCCTGTTTCCCAGTCAAAATTACCTTGTAAAAATAAGACAATGCATACTAAGAAGAATGCGGGGTAAATAAGTGTCGCTACAACTAGGCTGTACCCTTTAATTTTTCCCCAAGCAATTTTTGTAATCGATACTCCTTGACTAAGCAGTATTTTTAATGTTCCAGTTTCTTTTTCTTGAGAAAAAGCCCCAAAACATAAAAAAATAATTAATAGCGGAACTAAAATTTGAAGTACAAAAGCAACACTCATTTCGCCAAAACGAATAAGCGAAGTCGATTGCTGTGCCTCACTGAAATTAGCAGTGTTTTGTCGGTGAGCTTCCATGTACAGAGTGGTTCCTGTAAAAGAATCTATCCCAAAATCCAGAAAACTTAAAGGAGATTTTGGCCGAAATGCATAAGAACCATAATGTGCCATTCGGTGAGGATGACGAGCCGTTGAATTTGTAAACTGATCGTTTACCGTTTGCTGAGCAGTATTTCTTTCGTTTTTTAAGCTCTCATAATTTTGCATGCCAATTATGGTAGCCATTACTAATAAAATTGAAATAATTATAGCGATAACAATAAATCTGCGATCTCGAATACTACTTAGATATTCTTTTTTTGCAATACTTTGTATCATATCTATAATTTCATATGGTTTAAGTATCTTTTTTCAAGTTCACCCGCTTCCAAATTTTTTGCCGGTAAAATATCGATTAGCTCTCCTTCACGCATAATTCCAATTCGTGTCCCTAAGGCTTTCGATCTAAATATATCGTGAGTAGCCATAAAAATAGCGGTTCCTTTATTGCTTAAATTTAAAAGCAGTTCAGAAAATTCGTTGCTAGCTTTGGGGTCTAAACCGGAAGTAGGTTCATCCAATAAAAGTACTTGTGCTTTTTTTGCTACTGCAATAGCAATTCCTACTTTTTGTCGCATTCCTTTGGAATAGCCGCCAACTCGACGAGATATTGCTTCAGTAGGTAATCCGGCAGTTTTAAGGTAATTATTTAATTCAGAAGAGGTATATTTAAAACCCGCCAGACTACTAAAAAGCGACAGGTTTTCCATACCGGTTAAATTGGGGTATAACATTACATTTTCAGGAATATAAGCAAGATGCTTTTTTACTTCCGTACTATTTTTATGCACATTTATTCCGTTTATAAATGCCTGCCCTGAAGTAGGTTGTATAAAACCTAAAAACAGGTTAATTGTTGTAGATTTACCAGCTCCATTTTGCCCTAATAAACAAAATATCTCTCCTTTTTTAATTTGTAAATCTAAATTTTGTAATGCAATTTTATCTTGATATTCTTTGCGTAAGCTTTTAGCTTCTAATATAAAATCCATCAGATGTTGTTGAGGTTTGTTTTTTAAAAAGTATATCCTACTGAAGTTATAAAGTTTGCTGGTTTTCCCGGGCTAGCTCTAAAATAATCGTACCCACCTACAAAATACTTTTTATTAAAAATGTTATTGATATTTATACTGATATTAAATTTATTAACCTTATAAAATATTGCGGCATTTGCTATAGCGTAGCTTGGCCAATAATCCCAAATTAAATCTCCGGTATTGATATCTTGGACTTGTAACTCCATTCTGCGTTTACTTAAGGCTTGACCGCCTATTGCAAGCCCAAATCCGTTTAATGAAGAATAGTGCGAGAAACTATATTTTAACCATAAGCCAGCCGAATGTTTAGGGGCATTAGCAGCCATTCTATCATTTTCTGCTGCAACCGAAGCATCTTCAATTTTAGTATAATTGTAAGCATAATTAGCATTAATACTCAATAAGCGGTTTAAGTTACCACTTATTTCAGCTTCTATTCCTCTAGAAATCGCTTTACCATTTTGTCTATAAATAGGATTTCCTTCATCCGTTAAAAATCCCGTATTTTGTAGCGTATTTCTTTTTTCTATTTGATAAAGAGAAATTGTACTTATTAATGAATTATTGAAGAATTCTCCCTTAAATCCAGTTTCAACTTGATAGCTTGTTTCATTTTTAAAAGAATTTGATTGGCCATATCGTTCAGGAAATTTTACAAATTGTGCTTTTACTGGCTTAAAACCTTGACTATAACTAGCAAAAAAGTTGATGTTATCCTTTAATGCATAAGTTATACCTAATCTGGGTAATGCGGTATTTTGAGCAACTTCTTCCTCACCATTACCGTAATCTCTTTCATCTCTATAAAATTCATAGCGCAAGCCTAAAAGAACATCTAAGCGATTGCTTAAGCTTACCTGATCCTGTACGTATATTCCGGTAGTGTGGTATGCTGAATTTAAATAATCTATAAAAAATTGAGGAGTAGGGCGTTCTATATAATTATCAGTATGTTTTATTTCGTAAACGGGATTTTTTAAATCAAAACGTAAGGGAATAGTATCTCCGGCAACAACTTTTGCTCGAGCATCAATCATCGCACTGTTTTTATCCGGACTAAACCGAACGTAATCTAAGCCCGCTATCAATTTATGTTTTATTTTTCCGGTATTGGCTTTTAGAGAAAAGTAGCTCGATACATTGTCGGTATATTCTTTGGCTTGACGTTCAAAATACCGCATGTTCATTATAGTATTTTGTGGTGCATCGGCAAAGGTATTCAGTGTTCGATGTTCTCTCAAATCTTCATTATATGCAAACTTCATGTAGGCTAGATTGAAAGAAAATTTTTCTGAAAATTTATGATTTAACGACATATTTACCGATAAATCTTTCACCTTAAAATAATCGTTAGGCTGATTAAGAGCAAAAGAAAGTGGAAGCGCAAACAAATTACCACCTTCTATGGGCAAACCACGATCTAAATACCCGTTAAAATTACTATAAACTAATTCTGCATTTATAGTTGTTTTATCGGTGGGTAAAAAAGTAACAGATGGCGCAACAATAAATGATTTGCGGTTATTAAAATCTCTAAAGGTTTTAGTATCCTCGTATCCTACATTTAATCGATATAATAATGTTTTCTGAGTATTTAGAGGACCTGTAAAATCTAGGGTAGACCGTACAGTTTGAAAACTACCTACAGAAAATTTAACTGCTTTTCTATCTTTATCTAGCGGTTTTTTGGTTACCATGTTAATAGTTCCACCTGGGTTAATATCACCAAACAATGCCGCTCCGGGGCCTTTTAAAACTTCAACACGTTCTAAGTTTACCGTTAATGGTACTCTAAAAAATCCATTACCGTAGCTATAACCCGACCGTAAACCATTTACAAGCCTAAATCCACTTTGATATCCATTTCTAAAGCCTCTCACCGTAAGGTCATCGTAACTAGAATATTGATTTACACCTGCAACGTTTTTAACAACATCGTTTAAAGTGAAAGCTTGCTGATCGTCCATAAGTTCTTTGGTAACAGTAGCTATAGATTGCGGAACATCAATTACATGACTAGCTGTTTTTGTACCTATAAAACTATAATCACTTACGTAATTGTTACGTTTTCTCCCTAGTAATTCTACCTCTTGAAGATCGTAAGAATGAGGGATTAACTTGATTTTTATAGAATATATAGGTTTTTCTTCGCTTAGCTTTATTGTTTTATAAGTAGGATCAAAACCAAGTGCACTTGTAAATACCGTATAAGTACCGTAAGGTAAATTGGATATAGAAAAACTACCATCTGCTTTTGTAATCGCTGTTTTTTGACTTTCTTTAAGTTGAACAGCTACTTTTTCAATAGGATTATTATTCTTAGAAATAATTTTCCCTGATAAAGAACCTGTTGTTTGTGAATAAAGTGCAGTTGATGCAAAGATTAATAATAAGAGAACGAAACTATTTTTCATTATTGTAAATTGAAAGAATCAAGTTTTAAATGTTGAATTTATTAGTTGATGTGTCCAATATTGAATAGACCATCTCCTTTTTTTATCGGTGGATTAAATGTTTTATAAAGGATCATTCCATCAACAGGACATTTTATATCAGTTACATGATTTCCGAATAAATCGGTGATATAACCGAGCTTCATTCCTTTTTTTACATAATCTCCGCTAGTAAAATCACTATAGAAAAACCCGGTTTCTGGGCTACTTATGGTAGTTCGTTGCCCAATCATAACGGGTTCTTCGTTTTTAGGTGGTGTCTGATCTACCATATCTAGATAGCCCATTACATTCCACAAGGCCTGTTTAATTCTTATTACAAATTTTTCTTCCACAATACCTTTTCTTCCACATTCAATATCTATGGCCGGTATATTTTGAATAAAAGCTTCTCTAGAAGTGTAAACTGCTTTATTTTTTAAGCTTGGTTCATTTCCGAATTGTACTACAAAAGGGAATCCCATTGCAACGGCAATATCTTTTGCTAGTTTAGAAACAACTGGTTTATCAAAATAATTATAATATCCGGCATACGCTCTCAAATCGTTATTATAATCTCCGGCATGAACATCGATGTAATAATCGCAATTCGGAATTATAGTATTAGAAATTGTCCACGCAATACGCTCGGTCATACTTCCATTTTTGGATCCAGGAAATACACGATTTAAATTTTTTTGGTCTATAGGATTTACTCGAAATGATCGATTTAGAAAACCTTCTACATTTGCAATATGTACTAAAATAATAGTACCCGACAAGTTTTTAGGATCGATATCTCTGGCTAGTTGTTGTGCAGCTAAAATAGGAACGAATTCGGTGCCATGTACACCGGCAACAATTCCTAGCACAGGCCCTTTTTTTGTACCATTAAAAATTGTTACCGGAATTACAGTGCTATCTGTCTCTGTTTCGACAGGTAAAAGAATTTCAGTTTTGCTTCCAGGTTTTAGCGAGTGCTTTGCAAATTCAAAATTTATATTTTGGGCTATAGTTATTGTGGAACAACTAATAAAAAGAAATACCACAATTGTTTTTAAATAAGAAATAGGAGAATTCATAGTATGAATTAGTTAAATATTTTAGATTCTAAATGAAGCATTGAGATATTGCTATATAAGTATAGCAATTAATTTTAATGCCGATAATTTATACGGTATTAGCCGATTACTAAAAAATAGCAATCGGAGTAAATAATAAATATTTGTAATTTTAACAGAAAATAGAACTAGGTGGGCCTCTTAAAGAGAAATGAGGTTTCGATATTAATTTTACGCTATTTTGAAATTGCGTAATAAATTTAATTTTTAATAGAAAATTAAACTGAAAAGAAGTAAAAGAAGTAAATTGAAAACTACTAAAATGGAATTTACATAGTTTACAGCTTAAGTGATGCTTTTGAGTATAAGATGCGAGAGTGAAATTATTTCCAGTTTTCTGAACTTCTTTTTGAGCTGTAAAAAGTTCAGCTTTTTTTGAATTATGCAGAGTAGTATGTACAGCTGAAAAAACAGTGATTATTAAAAATAACCATCCGAGAAAAAGAGCTATATGAGAACGATTATGCATTTAGCGCGAAAATATATAATCTTTTTATATTTAAAAAGATTTATTTAAAATCTCTAAAAATCGATTATTTTTTTATCAAAAATATTTAATCCATTTTGCATTAGAAGCTCGTTTATAGTTTCCAAATAATTTTGTTGGCCAATATAGCAAACAAGCTAAAGTAATAGCAATTAACCATATTGTGGCTACATTATCTACTCCAAAATAGTCACCCTTATTAGTTCCGAAGAATAGAACAAGAATTTTATAAGAAGCCAGTAGAATATATAGATGAACTACATAAAAAAACATGGGAACACTCCCAAAGGTTTTTAAAACAAGCATCCATTTTTTTTCAAATCTTTCAAATACAAACAATAAAATAGAACCGATACCTAACGTAAATAATAGAAAATCTAACGAAGGTGGGTATTTTGTGTAATTTAAAAAAGACATAATCGATTTTAGTGGGCTATCATAGTTTTGCCAATCTAAAGTTTCTCCATAAATGTTGAAACCTCTTAAAATTAAAAGCAGAACTAATAATGAACAGCTTGTGCCTAATAAGTATTTATAGCGTGTTTTAGGAGCAACTGATTTTCCGTAAATAGCTCCTGAAAAATAACCTAATAGTATAACACCTATCCACGGTAAAACTGGGTACGAGGCTTTAATACTTAACCAATCTGTTTGCAATAAATATCCCCTATCATGTAAAATAGTCCAGATGTAGTAGAAAAAATTATCTGGATTTACATGAATATCAGTTAATAAATTATGCCCAAATACAATAAGTAATCCTAATCCGGCTATTATATAACGATTTATTTTGACCATAGCAGAAAGACTAATCATGCTTATTCCTATAGCCCAAATTACTTGTAAATACAATGTTTTATAATTACCAAACCATGAAAAATTGATTAAAGTAACTTCTAATAACACTAAAAATAATCCTCTTTTAAGAAGAAAAGAACGAACATTCCTTTTTGGTTTATTAGGCGGATTTTGATACAAACATGCCGATAAACCAGTTAAAAAAACAAAAATAGGAGCACAAAAATGAGCTGTTAATCTAGTGAAAAATAACTGAGTTTCTGTATTATCAAGATCAAGCGGATCTGTAATTGGATGGTGATAGAAAAAACGTTCTCTAACATGGTCTACCAACATGAGTACAATTACCAGACCTCTTAAAATATCTATCGATAAAATACGCTTTGTCGCCATATTCTTTTTTAAACTCATATTTTTATATAAGCCTGCAAAACTAATAGCTATAACTAAAAAATACTACAAATAACTATCAATAAATTTTAAAGTATTGGTTGTTAATTTGTAAGTAGAACTATTTTATCTATAATAATAAAAAGAAATTAGCGGAAAACCGGGAGTTTCAATATCCCAAAAAAAGGGGATATTTGTGTTTGGTTACAATTGTATGTTTGTAAAAATTCAAGATGTATTGAATTTTAAACCGACAGAAAAAGTTCCTATTTCAAGCTTTGAGGCAATTCTATTACTTTTTGTCGGTATTAAAAATAGGTAAAGGGAGTTCCTATAACTTACGAAAACTACTCCTCACTTAATTTTTAATACATGAAAACTTTAAAATTGTTTAATGCTGTTATAGCTAAGCCTTCAGCAAAAACTACAGCGTTTGTTTCAGATTTAGGTTTTGTAATTGAACCTCATGCTATTTGGGCGAAAGATCAAATTATGGATTACTATGCTCAGCAGCAATTAGACGGAAATCAACTGAATAAGAGTTTTCATAAATCTTGGGAGAAAATAAATAATAGTGATCATGTGGATTTGTATATCGAACAAATTCAGCATTATTTTTCTACTTACGGAACCGATTTTACTGCAGAAGTTTACCTTCCGAAAGAAGTACTCGATATTCCGGGTTTAAAGCTCAGCTATAAAGTAATACAAGCATTTTCTAAAGCTAAAATGATTCAGAAATGTTTAGGACTTTTACAGTCAAGTATAGCTTTAAAGGAAGAAACCGTAGATGATGTACTTTCGGTATTAGTTGAAGACTTAGACTATCAATTTACTGGTAAAGAAGACATTAAAAATAAAGAAGCATTAGTTAAAATTGCAGAAAATTATAAAGTCTATCCAGAGCATCCTGTTGAATTCTTTAGGTACATTATTTATAAAACTACAGAAACAACTTTACTGATTAAGAATAAAGAATTAATAGATCTTATTAAAACAAGTTCTTATAACCCTACAGATGCTTTTAAAGAATTTGGCTTAGCGAAACTTGCTGAAATTTTCAACCGATTTAAACCTTTGTTTTTAGCATATAAAAATAGAGCGCCAAAAACCATTAATAAAATTAGTAAACTCTCTAAAAAATACCACCAGCCTTTAGCTATAAATCCTTTAAATCAGGTTACACAAGTTTTGTTAAGCAATGCCGATTTACATTGGTTAGATAAGGCATCTATATTTGCTTTATTTAAAGCTTTATCGGCTTGTTATACTAGAAAAGAAGGGCAAGACACGTTTGTTTATCGAATTAGAAATGGGAAATCATGGGTGCAAAAAGACACGGTTAGTTTAGTAAATGAAAAAAACTATACGTTTTTAATGAAGTACCTAAAAAACAGGTTCAATTTATCGGGAAAAACTTTTTTTACTTCTAAACATATTGAATTAGGAATCCCTACTTCAGAAAAAATGTTTGTGGGGAACATTCCAACTGGAACTCGTTTTTATGGTGATAAATTAGCTATTGGTATTTATTGGGAAAATTCTTGGGGTGCGCGAGATCTCGATTTGTCAGGACTTAATATTGGCGGTAAAATAGGTTGGAATGCGAACTACAATCAGGCTGATGGAGGTCTTATGTATTCCGGCGATATTACAGATGCACCAACGGGTGCGGTAGAATACTTATATGCGCAACAAGGTTTAAAATCACCTACTTTAATTCAGAATAATGTATATACGGGAACATCAGATTGTAACTATAAAATTATAATAGGGAGTGGAGATAATATTGATAATGCTTATATGATGAATCCTAATAGGGTGATGGCTGAATTAAAAACCAATGCTGTACAAAAACAAACCATATTAGGAATGTTAATGCCGGAGCACGATAAACAATGTTTTGTTTTGTTGAATTTTGGCGCGGGAAGCTTAAAAGTTTCCGGTAATACGGAAGTTGCTACGTTAGCCAACCAGGCATTAGTACAACAATGGAGTAATCCACTTTCATTAACTGAACTTTTATTAGAATTAGGAGCTGAAAAAACCGAAGAAAAAAATCAAGCAGACTTCGATCTTTCGCTAGAAAATTTAACGAAAGATCACTTATTAAACATCTTCAGTTAATTGTTTCTCTCTTTTGTTTTGGTATCTACGAGTTGCAGTAAAGTTGGCATTCTAAAATTTCCGTGCATCATTTTAATATGAATGTAAGCTTCTTCTAAACTGATACCAATGGCCGAGATATAGAGCGGACGTATGCTTTCGCCTCGTAATAACGCTTTGTAATTCGAGGTGTTTGATTGATACTGCGATTTTGCCACACCAATAATCGGTATTTTTCTATCGATTTTTTCGTATAAATGACCACCTAAACCGAGTTTGTTTTCTTCAAGCGTGGTGTAGCCATCAATTACAATGGCATCAATTTCTTCGATATTAATTTGTTGTAACAGGCTTACAATACACGGTAGTTCTCGTTTGTAAAAAGAACCTGGTTCATAATCAGCAACGCCTTCAATTATTTCGCTGTAAATATGCAAAGGTTCTTCGTCTTGCCAGTCGTTAAAGCTTACAGCAATGGTTTTAGCTTTATTGTCAAAATAATGAGTATCAAAAGCAAGAATCATAAGTTTGGTTTTTTTTGAATGCTTCTCATTTAATATTATGTTGATAAAGAAGTTCTTAGTGGTTGAAGTTTTATTTTCTGCATACAATATTTTGATTTCAAGAGATCATTTTTCAAATATCAATCGGCACGGGTATTTAAAATTTTAACTATTTCAATTGTAGTAGCTCCAAGGGCCTGAGGTTCTTGGATATCAAAAGTAACTTTACGTTATAACCACTCCGCTTCAATACCTAATTTTTCAAAATCATCCACAATATGATCTTTGGCGTAACACAAGGTTACTTTTTTTAAGTTGGGAAAGTGTTGAGCATCTGCTACGCTTTCGATATCCCAATAGTCTTCATCGCCCCCCGAGAACGGTATTAAATTCATATAGATATCGTTACCACCATCTTGGTAGAGTTCCGTGAGTTTAGGGGCCAAGCGTAGAGGAACCGGAAAATCTTTAAAGTATTGCGTCACTTCTGCAATGGGTTCATAGCCTTCTTCATCTATATCAATAGCTCTTTGGGGATACCATTTTGCAAATTCGTGTACATCAAACTTGGGAGTCAATAGCCCCTGAGTATACATCAATTCTTCAATTACCGAAAGTTTAAATCCAAAATCTGTAAATGTGATGAGCGCTTCATCAGGAATGGTAATTACATATTTATCTTTTGGTATGCCTGCCCAACGATCGTAAGCTTCGTACTGACTCACTTCAATGGCTTTAATAGTATCAGCATCTGCATCAAACCAGGCGCTTATCGTATTTAAAACCAACGCGCCCGAAGTATCTCCGTCAAAGAGTTTGACCCTTTTTTCTGGGTGTTGATGATAATAGCTAGCAATAGCTTCGTCTTCAAAACTAAAGCTTCCGGCGAAAGTTTGGGAAGGACTAAATTGATAATTCTCCGTTTCAAAGATGATGCTTAGGGCATAGATTAGATGTTCTTCTTTAGAATAACCTAAGATACCCAGTTTGTCCCAGGTGTACACACCGCCTTTTTTGCCTTTAAAATAACGCGGTTTCTCTCCTAATACATTTTCCAACGCAGCTAAAGATATGGGGAATGATACGGGCTTGTTATTGATGGTAAAACCAGTTGCAGTCAGCTGTATATCGATCATAATAAATTTTTAAAAGGTTTATAACGCATTTTGACGGTTTAAGAATTGATCAAACGAGGCTGAGATTTTAGTCACTTCGCCGCCATCGTGGTCATACGCCCATACCGAAAAATCAGCTTCCGGATCCAGATAGAGGTAGTCTCCGTTTTCGTGACCAATCACAAAACCTCTGGCCACTCGATCTAGTTTTACCGGACCAAAATGTGCCGAATTCGCATAAAGCTCTGCTATATTTTCACCCGCTACGTGCGTGTAAAGCTTTAAACATTCATAATTCGCAGCTTCACCAACTCCGTTCATCGTCCAGCGTTTTAACAAGGCTGCTTGTCCCATCATCGTCCAAGTACGTGCATCATCGTGTTCGCTATTTTCAATTTGAGTGCCTTCAGGATTTTCATTGAGAAATTGAAGGTAGCTACTGGGTAATTCTTGCTGAAAGGTTTCGCTAAAAGCTAATGACATAGTCTCATAGAGTATTTAAAAGTTCGGTTACAAAATTGCACACATTTTAAGGGAATAAGCTAACCGTTTTCAGGGATATTGAATTTTAGGAGAAGTTGTATTCAAGGAAAACCAAAAATCAACCCTTAACTGAAAATTCCCCGAATTCAGGGATAATAATACGCAAATTGAATAGTTAACTTTGTAAGAAATCACAACTATGGAAGATCATAAACACCAAGCCGCTTTTTTAGACTCATTAAAGCGTAACAACGATAAAATACGAGACGACCGTGCTAATGCTATTGCAGAAGATGCGCAGTTGATGTACAAACGGGAAACCGAAGATTTGGCCCTGTCTTTAAAACGTTTAAAGCGCGAACAAGAAAATATGCTGGATATGAGTCCTACAGATGCCAATAGTCTGGTATTAGCTTCAGATTTTGATGCTAAGAATTATGTCGCTAAAGACTTAGAAATGGCGGTCAAAATAAGAAACTTAGAAATCAAATTAGAACTGGCCAAGAAGCGCTACGCGTATTTATTTGGTGGTAAAATAGAAAAACTATAATTATGGGAGGAGGAAGATTTAGTAACGAAGCTTACGAACATTTAAGAAGATCTAAAGGATATCAAAACAAATCTCGCGAAGAGATATTTACCGCAAGAAACATCGATCCAGAAATGGATCCAGCAAAAGCACTTGTACGCGAATCTAGAGATTCTGAAGAGCATCCGGAGTCCCTTTCTATTATCGTAGGTTTAGATGTGACTGGCAGTATGGGCTTTGTGCCTGAGCTCATAGTAAAAGAAGCTTTGCCAGATCTTATTGGTTCCCTTATGGAAGCCGGTATAGAACATCCTCAAGTACTGTTTATGGGGCTTGGCGATTTTGTGTACGATAGTGCCCCGTTGCAAGTAGGTCAATTTGAATCTTCGGCAGAATTGTTAGACCGCTGGTTAACCCGCGTATATCTAGAAGGAGGCGGTGGCGGTAACAATCAGGAAGGCTATAACCTGGCACATCTCTTTGCTGCCCGACATACCGCAATAGATTGTTGGGAAAAAAGAAAACAAAAAGGCTTTTTATTTACGATAGGGGACGAACCTGTATTTAAAGAGCTTCCGGGAGAAATTATTCGTAAATATACCTGTTCCAATGAAGCTGCAAGTATTAGTACGGAAGCAATTATTAAAGAAGCACAAGAAAAATACAACGTGTATCACATTCATTTAGAACATAATGAATGGTCTAAAAAGGATGTGCGAAAAGGAAACTGGAAAGAATTGCTGGGGGAAAACTTTATCGAATTATCCGATTATAAACGCGTAGCCAAGCGTATTGCTGAAGTGGTGATTCAAAATCATTTGCCTACTACAACATCTTCAGGAAACACCAGTTCGTCGCATTCAGGTATTGACGTAGAAAATATGCTATAAATGCCAAAGTGCAGCATAGTTATAGATTTAGGTTTTGGCGATGCCGGAAAAGGGGCAACCACCCATTTTCTGGCATCACAACAACCCGAAGAAAGTTTGGTGGTTCGCTTTTCAGGAGGACATCAGGTGGGACATACTGTATCTACCGAAAAGCTCGAACATACCTTTAGTAATTTTGGGTCGGGAACGTTGCAGGGTGTTCCTACCTACTATAGCGAGCATACTACGCTTTTTCCACCAGCCATTTTGCAAGAAGGGAATTACCTGGAAGCCTACCAACCCAAGTTGTATGTGCATCCATTGGCTAAGATCACGACCATGTATGATATTGCCTATAATCGAGCTGTAGAAAAACAGCAAGGTCACGGCTCTTGCGGTTTAGGTTTTGGGGCGACTATAGCCCGGAATCAGGATGAGGTTTATTTCTATGCGAACGATTTACAATTTCCGTGGGTAATTCAGCAGCGCTTACGGAGTATTCAGAACTTTTACCAAAGCAAAATAGCCCAGCAACCTCAAGCGGTTCAAGAGTATTATGTAAACGAATTGCAGCATTATGAGGAAGCTTATTTTATAGAAAGCTGCCTTAACATCAAGTCTTTTTACGAGATCGCGCAATTAGCGCAGCTTTCAGACACTTATCAGCATTTTATTTTTGAAGGCAGTCAGGGTATTTTGTTAGATACCCAACATGGTTTTCATCCGCATACGACGTGGAGTGCAACCACTTCTAAAAACGCTATTGAGCTTATGTTAACTGAATTGAGCGATGTCCAGATCACTATGTATTACGTGACCCGTTGTTACCAAACCCGGCACGGCAACGGCCCGATGAGCAGTACAACTCCCGTAAGGTTAATAAATAACGATCATGAAGCCAATGTAACCAATGAGTTTCAGGGGGAGTTTAGAACGCGTGTTTTGGATCCTAACTTGCTTAATTATGCATTGAGTTGCGATGCCATTCATCAGCAAGACCTATCCATTACCAAAAATTTAGTCGTCACCTGTTTAGATCAGTTGCCTGATTTTTCCGTAGAACATTTACTAGAGCAACTTTCCATTTCGTTTACCAAAGTCTACGGCAGTTTTGGTCCTCGTCTGGAAAACATAAAAGTGCTCAAGTAGTCTGATTTTGGTATAATCAAATTCGGGAGACTGAGTGAAATCTTTGTAAAAGATTTTGTATCGAAGTTTCCATTTTGCTAGCATTTCGATAAAAATTTTCCTTGAAAATTCACTCCATGACCCAAAATGCCTGTAAAAAAATTAAATCCAACTCCGGTTAACGTCGCTCATCAAACGCTTTTTGGACTTCCTAATTTCCAAAATCACCTTTTTCAGGGATAAATTTTAAGCTATTCTACCATAATTTCGTTTTACAAAAATGAAGTTATGATGAAAAGTATAATTGCCTATAAAGAAGATATCAATCAAAAGAAGTGGAACGATTTTCAGTTTGAACCTATTCAAATAGAAACATTTCCAGAGCTTAAAGATCCTGAAAGT
Source organism: Zunongwangia sp. (assembly GCF_048269745.1). Taxonomy (NCBI): domain Bacteria; kingdom Pseudomonadati; phylum Bacteroidota; class Flavobacteriia; order Flavobacteriales; family Flavobacteriaceae; genus Zunongwangia; species Zunongwangia sp. The sequence continues at coordinate 131,494 of NZ_JBLXIB010000007.1, forward strand.
TATAAGAACAGCTTTACTTTTAGGGATTCATTACTACAAGCTTTTGCAGAAATTTCAGGTAAAAAAGTGATGAAGCTCTTATTTGTAACTCCTAATTATAGTACCAATACTCATTTTTACGGCATTGCATACCTAGAAACTAAAGAGATATTCACCGCTGAAATTCAGCAAACTGAAATTTTTACCCAGTGGTTTGATGCTATCCTTGATGAAGATGATGATAAAACAGATGCTAAGTTGTTTCATTTTTCTAAAAGCAGTTATAGTTACAGCCCAATAAATGCTAAAAAACACGAACAGATTTTTGAAATCACAGGAGAATTTATCACCGATGCGATTCCGAATGCATTTATTGCGGAACAATTAGCCCAAGAAAAAGCCGATTTTATACAACCTTTTATTCAGTTAGCGGCCGATTATGATTTTGAAACAATCAAAGCAAATTTTGAAAAACTGGTCGCCAAAAATGCGTGGAAGGTGATTCCCCCAACCGATAATCAACAAATATATGATGAATTTGAAGCGGAAGCGGGTTTTGCAGTTCCGCAACTGCTTAAAGATTTTTTAAGCCTCCACAACGGTATTGAAAACACCCGTTTTTTTAGTGCAGCATCTATGCTAAAAGAGTGGAGAGACTGGCAAAGCGTATATACCGAATGGACGCAGGAAGAATTGTTAGATACCTACAGTACCAATGAAGGGAAGACGTTGTTGATGTACACCACACCCTATTGGATTCCATTTTTCGATTTGTACAATGGTAATTTTATAGCTTTAGATTTTGCACCTACAGAAAAGGGAATTCCCGGACAGGTCATACGCTTTGGTGCTGATCAGGAAATTGGGTATCAAGAAGCCGAAAGTTTAAACGCCTTTTTAGAAGAACTATTAGATTCTGAGGAATTTGAAGACGAATACTAAGCCTGCTTTACCGATCAAATTCAATAAAAATAGGCGTCAATTTTCACAACTTAGCCAGTGTGAACTCCAAATAAAATAAACTTAAAATTGTGGATGATAATTTGAATAACGCGAGTGCTTCAGCACTATTTAAAGATCAAATTTTACCCAAGCTGGATCTTTCAGATTTAGGAACTGCCGAGCATCAAGCTTTACTGCAGGTGTTGGAATTGTTGAATGCTGAAGATTCTCGTTCTTATTTAGAACTAAAAAAAAGTCTAGAAAATCAAGCTATAACTCCTGACTTTTCAGCAGCTTTATCCCAACAAATTTATCATCATCCTGAAATTTATGCCGATGAAGCTCAGGGCTTTGATTGGGTAGCTTCTTGGCTTCCTTTACTGAAAAACGGATTTTTTCCGGATGAACAGCATACCGAAAAACTGCTTGAATTTCTTTATTTTGGATTGGCATTTTTACAGTCAGAAAAAATTTCAGAAGAAACGCAAGCACAAGTTTTTGAAGTCTTTTCTGTATTGATTCATAGTAAATCTGAAGCTTCCTTACCGGTAGCACGTTTTTTACTCCACCGGGCTTTTGATCTTCGCGATTACCAGACGTCGCATTTTTTGGTGCAGCAGTGTTTAAGCTCCAAATTATTAACAGAAACCTATTTTGCCAAAGACGAGAACGAAGTTTTACAGGAATTCCCATTTAGAATTAACGACATTTTTGTTGAACATTTTTATAAAGGCAGTTGGGAGTTGCTCTTGGAAAGTATGCATCAGGTTTTACCGGTAAGTATACCAGGTAAATCGGGAGCTTATGAAGTCCTTAAACCTTGGTTAAGCGAGGAGTTGGCGTCTTTTTATGCAGCAAATGATGATTGGGCAATACATGCCCATCAACACTTAGTTGAGCGCGTACTTTTTACAGAAGATGAAAGTTTTGATTATCTGAATCTTCACACCGCAGCGGGGAAATATCCGTTGATTACTGCGTTTGCCGAGAAGGAATGGGACGAAAGTGACGTGTTGCTATTCAGTTTAAAAGATAAAAACATTCCTTTAGAACAAACAGAAGCAGGCTTTTACAAACTGCAAGATTGGTTATTGGCCAATAACAGAACCAATTTTAACAGGGAGGTTTTTGATAATTACGGGAAAGCCGTCTTCGCGGTAAATAGTGCCCGTGAATTGCCGGTAAAGTCAATTTCACTTTGGTTTGAGATGTGCAATGCTACTCAAAATAATTTGCGACAAAAAGCCTATTTCAATGAGGTGTTTTCGCATTTGCTTACAGCTTGGCAAACCAAAAAATTACCCTTAATGAGCAAAGAAGGGAATGCGTTTCAAGTCACCGGGATATATGTGCTTACTCATGTGTTGGGTGAGCTTACTCCCCTTAAAGACTGGTTGCCTGCCTATCAAGCTTCAGGCCTGTCAGATCCATTAAATCAGTTTTTACTACTTTGTTTTTACGATTCTCGCAGCATTTTAAAAGAACATATCAGTGAAGAAAGTAGCGCTGTTTTATACGATTATCTAATAAGCATAGCCTATTCTGCAAGAGAAACAAAACCCTATTTACGAGAAATCGGAGTAAAGCTTTGTGTTGAAATTTTAACGACAGTTTACAAGCATACCGAAACCTTTGCCCAAGTGAATGAGATTGCATCATTAAAGAATCTTCACAGCAGCGTTGTCGCCCAATGCGAGGATTTTGCAAAATTTCATTACGTAAATGAAAAAACGGACTTGACGCCACAAATCATCCAAAGTTGGTATTTGTTTTTAAATGATTATTACTACAGCTTGGGGAAAGAATTTTTATGGGTAGATGCGGTATTGAGAAATCAGGGAGCGCGTTTAGCAGCTTATTTTAATGCAGAAGAGGAGGGAAGTTTTCCTGATGAAATACTGTATAGACTATATAAATTTTTAAAAATGTGTAGCAAACGTTCCGATTCCTATTCTGAATTGGGCAGCATAGGTTCAGCCATAGCGACGCATCTCAGTCATTTGCTGCAGGATTTAAAACCCGAGAAGTTGTCTAAAAATGTAGTGGAAATTTTATATAACTATATCAACGGTCCAGAGATTAATGCCTTCCATCAAATGCAATTAGAAAACGAGATTCTTCCGTTCTATGCCTATTATTTTCAGGAAGAAAAAACCACCGAAACAATAAGTGAGGAGGAGGAAGATGCTGAAAAACAAGAAGAAACAATTGATGATGGCGTCGAAGAAGAAACTGAAATAGAACCAGCAGCTATCACATTCGATTCTGAAGCGCCACTGAGTATACAAGTTTTAGAACAGTTGATTTTAGGGCTTTCCAACTACCAAAAATCCAGAATAGCTAGTAGTGTTTACAAGGCATATTTAGCGAAAAACGAGGCTGAACTAAAAGCCTTGTTAGAAGAAGATACCACACTTAAAATGAACTTTTATCAGGTATTGTATCTATTGATTATCGACCTAGAAGCCGCACCCGGTAGTGCTTATGAAGCCTATGGAAATCTGGGTAGAAGTCTTTTTGTGACGCTGGTCAAAGGTTCTACTATGGCGTTGAGCTATACACAAGGATTGGAAATGATGGCGGCCTCTGGTGCATATCCCGAAAAACTCTCTCAGGCTTTACAACAAGTAGTGACCGATTTAAATGAATAACCGATGAATACAGAAGAAATCACGCCCCAAATCCAGAAGCAATTGAACTTTTCAGCTTTGCTTTTAAAAAAGCATTCCAAAGAAGTAGATCTTGAAAGTTGGTTTGGCTTCAACCTGATTAACGAGTGGCACATTAAATCTGCGAAACGCCTGCTCAAGTATTACGGTATCCATTCAGGTTTGCATCTGCGTAGTGCACTGTTTGAATATGAAACGGGGATGAGAGTTTCTGCTCCTTTTGAAAAGTTAGCAGCGAGCTTGCGTCAGGATACCACCAGCAGTTTTGAAACGAAATACAACGCCCTGAATAATGTTACCCAAGAGCATCAATATACGCTCGCGTGGAAATATAGATTTAGCCTAAAAGATCAAAAACTAAAAGGCTACGAACTTGCAAAATACGTGTTCTTGATGCGTTTAGGAGGGATTTTAAATTATATGGAATTAGAGGAGATTACTTTACGCTTAAGTGATGTAGAAGTGCTTCTTAAAAATACATTTGATAGCTGGGGAGCCTTTCACCGCAATGTGTGTATTGGAGATGAATTTATGAACGGACGCGGCGAGCAGGACGGAAGCTCCTATCCCGGAATATTAACCCTTTGGGAGTGTTACCAGCGTATGCACATCAACTATCCCCAATGGTTTAAAGAATGGTAATTATGGAATTGACACGAGAAGAAGTACTAAAACATATTGCAGCGGCCGAAGAAGCCTATACCCATCGACTGAATCATCAATTAGAATCGCACATTGTGGTGATTCAAGAGAATTTTGATGTGTTAGGGGCACAGGATCAAGCCATTTGTATTCGGTTTTATCGTTTGTATATGCGCTTTCTAACGCTTTTTGAAGCGGTAGATGTAGCCACGATGCAAACCTACCTGGAAGCCTTGGAAAATGAAGGCGTGGTAGAAGCGTCAGATTATGAACTGATCTGCAGTTTTTACCATAAATGTCCACAAGAATTGTATGAAAAAGCACTGATGGCGTATTCGTATAACGAAACCTTACACCTTCATTATGCCTTGAAATTGAAGCACGAGCAGCGTTTTGATGAAGCTGTAGAGGTGCTTAAATACGTTTTAGAATGTTATCCGGGAGCTACCGAAGTGCGTTTCCTGTTATGGGAAATCGAACAGGAATATTTAGATGAATTACGCCATGCTGAACAAGAAGTTGACGCAACAGCGCTACTTGATTTGGCTTCAGCTACGCACAACACATCTGTATTAAAAGGCTTGGAGCTGGACCCGCGATTATCAAAAGCCGAAGGCTACCACGTTCAAATTCAATTGGCCATCTGGCAAAATAGATCGGTAGAGGTTCGGGACCAATGGCGTGGGGAGTGGAAGTTTGTAGAATTGGAAGACAAAACCCGCAACCTACTGGCCGATTATGCCAAAGCCTTTATGATGTATGATATGGTTGCTGAAGTGTTGCCATTTCCCGAAGCTCCTGAGTTTCCAACCGAAGATTTTAACGATTTTTCAGCCTATAGAGCCTATATGGAAGCCCTTACCAATGCAGGTTGGCAACGGGCACAGCATCACTATTTACTCATAGGGAAGTCCTGTTATTTCTATTCTAAAGACTTGAAGAAAATGGCTTATTGCTTGCAACAAGGTTTAGAATTGCATCCTAAAAATCCGTTATTGTTGGAATTGAAGGGGAAATTCTTCTTCTTTCAAGCCGAATATCCACAAGCAGCAGAAGCCTTTAATGAAGCCTTTAGACAAGGCCTTTCAGCCACCGATTATTTACAAACTTTAATGGATTTGAATGATCGGGTAAATGACCCTAAGGGTATTTTACAAGTGGTCAATCAATTTCATCAGCGGCATTTTCCCAATGCTAAAAGCACGTGTTTTAGAGGAATAGCATTGATCAAACTGGGGCTTGTAGCAGAAGCCTTAAGCGTTTTTAATGAAGGGATTGAAGATTATCCGCAGTCAGCATTTCATGCCTGGATGTACTACTGGCGCGCGGTGATTCATCGAAAAAATAAAAATTACGAGCTTTTCTTTCAGGACATCGAACGCGAAGTGCAGTTTTACGAATTGGGAAGCAGCGATTACTGCAATTCCATGAACCTGAGTATGGAAGTGCTTTTTGAAATGGGCGATTATGAAAAATGCTACCAGTATGCCTGTTATAGCCACGAACAAGGTCGATTAGATCCAGAACTTTATCCCGTATTTCAGTGGTTGTGTTTTTATGACTTTAAAGAAAATCCCGAGGGGCTTCGTCCCGCCTCAGAAGGTGATTTGGTTCCCGATCCCGAGACGTATATTGATTACCGAAACAATGGCTTGGTGTATTGGATTATAGGAAACGAGACCGCAGCCGCAAAGTCTCTGATGGCTGCAGCGCAAAATTCACCCAATGCAGGCGTCTATTATAAGTTGGCGTTTAGCGTTTCACGAGAAGCTTTAGATCACCAACTGAGCCTGGACATTTATGAGGAATTAAAAGCAGAGGTTCCCGAAGCCCGAACTTGGGAAGTAGATCATCCCTATCCCGAGTTACTGAGTGCCGCCAAGCATTATAAAGAATCGACAGCAGCCTGTTTAAATTTAATAGCCTCTTATCCTTATCGTGCTTTTTTCGATTATCCTCGAGATATTAATTATCTTGCACAAGCTCTTAAAAAAAGTGCCCAAGGAGCAGAAAATATGACCGATTTTATAAGATATAGTTCGATGCTCTTAAGCACAGAAAATCCAGAGGAAAACCATTTAAAAGAGCATCATCAAATGGTGGAAGATTCTTATAAAGAAGATTTATTTTTGCAACATAATTTATTGGCTATGGCTTCTAATTTTGATGTTGAATTTACCGAAGAGGAATTAAAGAAGCTCAAAGTCATTAGAACTGAACTTATACAAAACTATTTTGGTTAATACTTTCGAGAGAGTGAATGAAAAAATAACGGTATTAAAAAAATACATTCTAGGTATTCTCTGTTTATTATTGAGCTATACATCCGGTTTTAGTCAGCAGAAAACTCAAATTCATGCGATTGATTCTCTTTCAACAGTTTATAGAAGCACTTTATATAGTCAACCTAAAATAGCTAAAAAAGCAGCTCTAGCTTGGTTGGAAGAAGCAAAACAAACCCATAATAAATTACAACAAGCACAAGCACATTATGCTTTAGGTAATTTAGGGAATATTACCGGTGAATATAAAAGCACCGTTAGCAATACTCAGCAAACCATAGCTATTTTAGAAGAATTAGATAGCCAAAACGGATTATCTGCAAGTTATAATTTATTAGCACTTGGGTATAAAAATATGGCAGAATATCCTAAAGCAATGGATAACTTTCTGAAATGTTTGCACTTTGCTGAAAAAGAAAACAACAAAGAGGAACAAGCTAATGCTTACCAAAATATATCCACTTTATATATTCTACAGAAAGATTATAAAAAGGCTGCAGAGAATTTAGATCGTGCAGCTGCTCTTTTTCGAGAATTAAAAGATGATGATGGAGTGCTAACTACCTTATTTAATTTCGCAAATATTTTAAAAGAACAAGGTAAATTTGATGAAGCCCGAAAACATTATCAAACTGTATTAAAATACAGAAAGCGAGAGGGAAATAAAGCGGTAATTGCATATGTGAATATTAATCTTTCACAAATGTTGGTAGATGAAAAAAAGTACCAACAGGCGATAGTTGCTTTAAAAAAGACAGAAAACCTATTAGAAGCTCTTCAATTTAAATCAGATATTGCGATTGTATATAATGATTTAGGACTTTGCGAAAGGAAATTAGGCAAAACAAAACAAGCTATTTTTTATTTTGAAAAAGCTCTAAAGATAGGTGAGGAGCAGACTTTGTTGCAGTATAATTCCGAAATTTATACCAATATTTCGCACTTATATCAAGAACAAAAAAATTATAAAAAAGCTTTAATATTTTATCAAAAATCGGTTAAGGCAGAAGAGCAGCATAATACCCTTAACAAAGAAAAATATGTAGCAAAGCTTCAAGAGCGTTACGAAACACAACTTAAAGAAGCTCAAATCAAATTACTAGAAAAAGAGCAAAAATTAAGCGATTCAGAATTGCAAAAAGCAGCATTAAAAGCAAAACGGCAACTTGTGGTTAGAAATGCTTTTATCGGCGGTTTTGTATTAGTGTTAATCGTATTAATTTTATTGCGTCTTTTCTATATTCAGCGGTTGCGTATTCAACGGCAGTTAAGTTCTCAAAAAGAAGAAAATTCAAGGCAGCAAATCAATCAGCTTATGAAAGATCATAAATTGGCAGTGATTGAGCGTTACCAAAAAGGACAAGATGAAGAACGAGAACGTTTAGCGCGAGAAATACATGATGGTATTGGCAGCGATTTGGCCGGAATAAAAATGGCGTTTGAAAACTATGTGGAAGATCATCCTAAAGATCCACAAATTAAAAGAATTTTAACAGGTATTCATAATGCTTGTTTAGATGTAAGAGGACTTTCACACCAGTTGCATCCTTTGGCATTTTCAGAAATAGGGTTTAGTAGTTTTCTTAAAGATTATATTCATCAAATTAGTCAGAAAAAATCACTATCTATTCAAAGCTTCTTTTTTCCGGAAGAAGAAATCGATAAATTAGCTGAAGATTTTTTAATAGATGTTTACCGAATTGTACAAGAATTGGTGAATAATATTATAAAGCATTCCAAGGCAACTCAAGCCGAAGTACAACTTACTCAACATGAAGATCATTTAAATATTCTTATTGATGATAACGGAATAGGTTTTCAGAAAACAAAAAAACAAGGTATCGGGCTTCGAAATATTAAAGAACGCTTACAAAATATACAGGGAACCATAGCGATTGATACCAGTAGCGATAGCGGAACCTCTATTACCATTAACATTCCTATTAAATAAAAGATTGTGAAGAAGATAAACCTTATTATAGCAGACGATCATTTAATGTTTTTAGAAGGGCTAAACACCATTTTGCAAGACATGCCTGAAATTGAAGAAATACATTTAGCTACAGAAGGAAAACAAGTATTACGTTTGCTAAATCAATTTAAAATTGATCTGGTAATTAGTGATATTAGTATGCCAAAAATGGATGGAATAGAGCTACTGAAAGAAATAAAAAAGAAGCATGCTGAGGTGAAAATAATAATGTTAAGTATGCTCGACAATCACCGTACGGTACATAAAGTGATTCAGAAAGGAGCGCAAGGTTTTGTACCCAAATTTACTAGTAAAGAAGAACTGCAAAAGGCGGTACGTACTGTTATAGAAGGAGAACAATATTTTTCAGATATTATCAAACAACGGTATATGGAGAGTGTTTTTGAACGTAAAAAGTATAAAAATATAGCACTTTCTCCGCGAGAAAAAGAAGTATTAAAACTATTGGCAGAAGAGTTGACTTCTAAAGAAATTTCAGAAAAACTATTTATTTCAGTTAATACGGTAGAAACACACCGTAAAAATATTCTATTAAAAACAAGTTCTAAAACCACAACTGGAGCGGTAAAATATGCTATCGAATCGGGCTTGTTTGATGATTGATACTCTGAGCCTGTCCAAGGTTAGTTGAGTACAAGCAATTACTTAATGACTATTTTGTGTAATTTTCTTTGTTTATATTTTCTTTTCGTAGCTATTAATTTATATCTCAAATCATCATAGAATAAACTTATTAATAAGATAACCACTCCTAAAATAAGCGTGTTTAACCTCAAGTCAATTCTTGAATAAAGAAATCCGCCGATTATTCCACCAAGGAAAAAGAAGGAGATTATATACATACGAAGTTTAATAGTCGCTTTAATTTTTTCCCTATGTGAATGATATTCACGAAAGAATAGTTGTGATAATTCAATCCCTAAATCTGTGAACAGTCCTGTTAAATGTGTTGTTCTTACCACAGCATTTGAAATTTTTGTCACAAAAGAGTTTTGATGTCCCATAGCAAAAAGTAATAGGCAGATAATGAGATCAGGGTATTTTATTTCACCAGTATTGCTTATGATCGCAATTGATGATAAAATGAGACATTCAATTAGTGTTGGTAAAACAAAAACATTAAGTTTTTTATTTTCTTTCAATTTTTCGATTAGGAAACTTGATGAAAAAGAACCAAAGAGAAATGAAAAAATATAAAGAAAATAAACTGTCCCTTTCCAAAATTCAAAATTGGAAACATCATTCATAAAGAGTGCAAAATGACCTGTCACGTTTGTAGTCAGTTGCTTAAATTCTAAAAAACCCGTAACATTTACGATTCCAGAAACAAAAGACAAAATCGAGGCCAGTCGTAGGTTATGTTTTAATGTTCTACTCTTACCTTGGTGTCTAAACATTTTATTTTCATTTCGTTCGTTTTGCCAAATTCTATACACAACATATGTCATAAACCAACAAGTTGTGTTAGCGCCATTTTAGTTTAAGTACTAAGCTAACCGATTTTTTTTAATCTTAAGAGAAATATGCATCCAGTTTGGTATAGATTTCAGTAGATGTGTGTTAAAACCATCTCAGGCTAGGTTCTTTATTCTTGCTAAGAAACTCCATATTTAACAGGTTTCTATTACTCGATAATCGAGATTTAAATGCTTTGAGGCTTTTCGCGTTCTAAACATGTATTGTTCAGTTAAATGCTTCGCGGGCCTGCCTTTATCGGCAGACAGACTTCGCCCGAAGTCGTTTACTCCTCCAATAGCTTATTGGCTTTTTGATATGCTGCTATTTTTGTGATCAACCTTTTATGCAGGTATTCGTTTTTGTTTTGAAGTGTCAAGGCTATCTGTTGAGCCTCTTTGCAGTACTGGGTAATCTTGTCTTTACTCCAATGTTTAGGCGGACTTTGTAAGTTAGTAATTCTGTCTGCTATTTTAACCAGTCCCACTTCTTTTTGAAGCGCATTTATTCTTGTTAAGCAGTCCGTCATTCTTTCGGTTTTGGATAGCAGTTTATTGTCTTTGGTCAATGCCTGAACAGCTTCAGCTATAGGTTTACCAAATTCAGTTTTCAGATCTTTAAAATCGGTGGTCGTATCTTCAAGCGTATCGTGTAACACAGTGACTTGAATGGCAAAATCAATATCAAAATTTGGATTAGTAGTATAGGCAACAAAGATTTCCATCGCTACATTGGAGATGTGCAACAGGTAGTTGGCATTTGTTCCTGGGACTGTTTGTGCACTGTGCTTTTCTCTGGCAAATTTCATAGCTTTTTGATATAATTCCTGTATCATCGTCATTTAATTTTTAGTAGCTTTTGTACTTGCTGCATCAGGCTTTTTTTAGTTGGTTAAGTTATCTACCAATGGGTAGGAAACGGAAGCTCTGTTTTTATAGTTTTCCAATAGGACTCAAAAGAGTCTAGGTTCGCTATGGGAGTCAATTCAGTACGGATAATGTGATACGTTTCAGGATTGAAATACTGAAAAATAACCGCTGTTACCGGAGCCATCGAGCGCTTAACAAGAGTATCATCAGTTTCAGATGCATCACTTAAAAACTGAATCCAAACGGCCTCTTTAAAAGTATCTGTATTCACATAAACCTTACTTGCAGGGTGTATTTGGTATGGATGATCGAGTTGTTTTAAATAATAGGTCGTTTCTTTTTCAATGCTTTTTTCGATCAACTTGTAATCTTCTGCTTGCGTATTCAGACTAAAAGAATTCAACTTCCAGTGCTCATTTTCTTCAGAAGTGGTTTTGGCTTGTAAAACAGCAGTGGAGTAGGGAGGTGTTTGTATGTTGAATTCAAAATAATTGGAGCTCAGCAGATCACTTTTGTGGGTGTTCATCCTTGCGATTAAAGTAGTAAGCGTTTCTTTAAGACGCTCTGGAGTAGGCGTGTTTTTAAACCGAAGTTGCGCGCTATAGTAGTCAAAATCTAATGCTATGCCTTGCTTTTTTAAATCAACAATCATACCTTGCTTGATGCGGTAATCGGTTTCCACTTCGTTGTACTGTTCCTGAATGGATTGTGTTTGAAAGCCGCCCTGCTTAAGCGAATCTTTTTCGTTCATCAATTTAGCGTCAAAATGTAAACCAAACCGAATTTCGGGTGTTTGCTCATCAAAAATTTCCACACTAAACATATTGGGGTTCATATTTCCTTCGTTCCAAAACCGGGTTAGATTTGTAAAACCTAATTTTTGTTTGGTGTGTTGCTCCAAATATTGGCTAAGTGTTTTAGCAGCTTTGTCTTTACTCATCCCTCCAAACAATCGTGCACAAGAACTGAAACAGGCTAAGGCGATGGGAATTAGAATGGTGATATAAATTATATTTTTCATGAATTTTAAATTTAAAGAAATACTAATCTAACGTATAGCTAAGGTAACAACATCACGGAATTCCGTGAGATTTCATATTCATTAAAACAGGTCATTTTTTTAAACAGATTCCATCATACATTTGAAGTACTAATTACAATAAAAAAATTATGGGGTTACAAGAAAAGAAAACAGCAAAAGCAATTGAAGATCAATATTTAGCAGATTATCAAAAAGAAATTAACGAAATTGTAGGTAAAGAAGTACCTGTAAATATCAATTGGGACACTTTTGAACTTGATTTTATGAAGTTTGTTCCTAGCGTGTGTTTACAACGTCTTACCGATGCTTTTAAAGAAGTTTGTACTGATGATATGGGAAAAGAAGCGGTGCAAGAAAGCATTAATAGTGTAGAGGTTTATTGTATACCTAATGAAGGAGCAGAAGAGAAGAAAGAATTAAAAATAGAAGATGGTGTGTTTTCTCTTACAGCTTGTTGGGGTGGTCACCACAGTGGTTATTTCTCTGATTTGGTTATTCGTGAATATTTAGAAAATAACCTATAATCAATTAAGTTTATAAAGTTATAGAAAAACGGAAAGCTGATAAGTCTTTCCGTTTTTTTATTTCTTAAACATTTTGATAATTAGTTAATTAATTATAATCGAAATAATTAATTCTTAGTTTTAGTTGAGCACGTTTGGCTAAATCTATCAAATGCTTAGTGCTGATACTTTTTCCATCCCAAAATGCTATTAAAGCATCGGCATATTCGGCCATTTCTGCATTTCGTCTGTATCCTGCACTTTTACCGTATTTATTCCAATTTGCCGGAAATTGCTTGATGGCGTATCCCTTAGGTTGTGCATATTTTTCTTCCAATTTATCAGCGCCATTTGCTGTGCCGCTTACAATTTCAACCTCGACTTGTTTACTTATCTACAAAACTGAGCAAGTTTTTTGTAATTGTTAAAATTTCTTCCTCCTGCAACAATTACTTTCATAGGCTACTTCTATTAAAAAATTGCTGTAAATGAAGATAAGCCATAATATATGACTCATCTATAATTTTTGAAATATAAAATAGGAAGTACTAGCTCATTTTTACTTCATTAATAACAACTCCTATTAATTGCGCTGCAAAATACCCGCTTTGTTGATAGCCGCTATCATCGGTAAACGATTGGCTGTAGCTGTTTAGAATAGATTTTTTAAAATTGAGAGTTAGATTTGGATTTTCTTCATTTTTATAGAAGATTTTTATAATACCAGACCAATCGCTAGGGTAGTTTGCAATCCATTGTAAAAAAATATTGTCTGGCTCATCAGTATTACAGCCCGAGATGTTTACATCTATTCTTCTTTCAGACTCATTATTTAAATCGTAAGCAGTATAAATGTTGTAATCAAATTGCTTCAAGGTGTATTTGTTTTGAGTATTTTTATCTTTGTTTAAAAGGAGTTCAATACGGTCTATTTCTTTATTTGGTAACATAATTTAAAGTTTAGGAGGTTATAAATTCTTTTCGATTTCGTTTTGAAGTTCGGTTTTACGCAACACGCTCTTCCAGCCTTTTTCAATATTGAAACTAATGCTAAGCACTTGCTTATTTAATTCAACTTTATTAGCTTCTGTAAATTGAAAATTAACAGTAGCTATATTTTCTGAAAAAGCTTCTTTTGCGAGCTTATTTTCAGCAAGCGTACTTATAGTTTCTTGCAATAACTGAATCGCTTTTTTAGCATATAATTTTTCAGTATCGCTTGGGTTTTCTCCAGCATCATAGTTAATAGTCAATTCATTACCTAAAGCTTCTTGAAGTGCTAAAACGGCAGTCTTAATCTCTTTTTTTAATTGAAGCTGCGTTGGAACGTCTTTAGGATCGGGCGTAAAGGGGATTTTTCCATCAGATAACAGGTGTACGTAATCTTTTACGTTTTGTAACATAATACACGAAATGCTATGAAAACTTACATATTGTAGATCAGCCTCGTTATCGTACCAATTTCCTATTAAAACTACCCCTTTATCGGCATCGTAGTTTATAAAATATCCAGAAATAGTGCCATCTGTATTGCTAAAGCTAATCTTTGGCATATTTGGTTTCTCGCGTTTACGCTCGTTGTCTGCAACTTCCTGAAGTATTTTTAAAATCTCACTCGTCTCTATAACTGGTAACTGCAACATTGTTTTAAAGTCCATGGTGTATCAATTTAAGTTCATCACAAAGTTGCGTATTAGGACTGTTGAATTTATACCAGTATTCCGTGAAATTTAAGATTCATTTTAATTATTTTTGAATACAAGTACTTCTTAAAAAATTCATAAACCCTGAAAACAGGGGGTATTTAATTTTAGAAAATCAGTTCTTTTGGGTTTGAGTTATAATTGAAAAAAATAACAGCAGTCTTATGTTGGCTGTAACTACTAAAATCGACCAAAAGAAAAAAGGTACAATAAGATGAGGCCGTATAGTATCGTTTACCCATCGCGATCATGCTATACGCCCGGTTGCTTGTTTTGAGTACGGTTTTTAGTACCAATGATAGAAAGAATAAAAAAATGAAAAGTATCCCAAATCTTAATTACTCCATTTTCTTACTAGTTGTACTATTGTTTTTAAATGCTTGTGATAGTGCTAAAAACGTATCCTATAAAGCGATAAATAATGCTAAAACCTTTACCGATACAGTAGCATTCGATAAAAGCTCTCGTTTTTTTCAAGGTATCGCACGGGTAGAAAAAGACAGTAGCAGTTATTTTATCAGAACAAACGGAAAACGAGCTTTTAAAAATTTACTACAAGAATTTCATCCATTAGACAGTGTTTCCGCTGCTAATAATGGAATGGTGAGGTCTTATCGAAATGAAGAAAAAATAATGCGCATTGTGCAGGTTGATAACGGAAACTATGGAATGTTGAATGATTTAGCAGAATGGGTATTGCAACCAAAATATGATAGAATCGAATTTCTATACGATCGCTATTTAAAAATAGAAAGAGATGGAAAAATGACTTATGCAGATTCTTGGGGTAAGTTATTGGTTCCATTAAAATACGATACGGTTCAGATCATCTCTCCTCGCTTTTTTGATGTAAAGAAAAATGAAAAATGGGGTATTTATGATGCTGAAAAAGAAAAGGTGATCATCCCTTTTGAATATGATGATTTTGATTACTGCAGTGGTTGTGGGAAGAAGTCCGATTATTTTTATGCTGAAAAAAATGGAAAATGGGGCGTTATCAATCTAAAGAATGAAGTGTTGGTGCCTTTTAATTATGAACACATCCATTCAAATATGCGAAGTGACGAGTGGGTTGCAGCATTTAGAAAAGAAGGAAAAAACGTAATTATAAATATTCCGCAGCAAAAAGAATTTGCAGCCCCTGAGTATGATAGCTTTCAGATTGAAAACGGACATTTAATAGCCGCAAAAACCATAGATAATCAACGTTATTATGGCGTGATTAACCGCAAGGGAGAAGAAGTCATTCCTTTTGAATATTCAGGAATTTATAATTCGTACTCAAGCTTTCAATCGGGGCCTTATTTATCGATTAAAAAAGATGAAAAATTTGGAATTATAGATACGTTGGGCAAGGTTATAATTCCGCCAAGTTATAAAAGCCAATTACGCGTGCAAGGTCATTATTTTATTAGTAGAAAAAACCGTAAAGTTGGTGTACTTAATCAGGAGAATAAAGAAGTATTACCTTATGATTATGATGAGATTATCATAATTGATATGGAGACTGCCGAGAATAAAACTGAATCTATTTTTAAACTAACAGCCAATGAGAAATATGGGTTTTACTTTCCAAAAACCGGTAAACTTATTCGCCCAGAATATAATAAAATCAAGTTTTTAAGCAACGAGCAGCGCACTCCTTATGTTTCTAGAGCCAAAAGCAAAGGATTAATTAGCTTAGAGAAAGACGGAAAGACTAAATTTTACAATCTAAATACCCATACTATGATTGCTGATAATTATGTTGATTTTAGATTTCTGCCACATCAAAAAATGCTTGTAAGAAAAGAGAATTATGGTGATCAAGGTCTTTATGATTTAAAAGAAGATACGTTAATCCTACCGATAAAGTATGAATCTATACAGGTTTTTAGAGATCAACCTAAGCTTATAAAAGTAGTAAAAGATGTCGGGAATAATCAAATGCAAGTAGGTCTTATGGATGAGGAAGGTAAAGAAGTACTTCCGGTAAACTATGCGGAGATCGAAGCATTGGATGCATCTACATTTTTACTGCACAAGAGAGACAGTTTGTATTACAGCTATTCGGTTGAAGATCATAAAAAAGAAAAACTTCCTTTTACAAAAGTGATTTTAAATGACAGTACTTCCTTATGGAGCGTTCAAAAAAACGAAAAAATGTATCTGTATGATTATAAACGAAAAAAGCTTTTACTTAACAAGGGTTATTCGAAAATTCAGCAATTGAAAAATGGAAATTTTATCGTAATTCAAAAAGATAGCGCCAATCAATTAAAATTTGGGTATGCCAATGCAGATGGAAAACTTATTGTTCCAGTAGTTTACGATACAAAAGAAACTCTATTCTATCCAATTCTTGAATTCGAGCGCTATCTCCTGTTGTTAAAAGAAGATAAAGCTACAGGAAAAATGCTAGAGGGTTTTGCATCTTTTGAAGGAAAAATTCTAGTTCCTCCTCATTTTGATAAGGTGTATCCTGAAGAAAACGGAAATGGCTTTTTAACCATCAAGAATAACCGCTACGGCGTTATTACCGCTGATGGAAGAGAACTATTAAAACCCTTGTATATCATTGGGATTTACGGCCGTTTCAATAGTCGTACACAAGAAATGAGCTTTAAGTTTCCGGTACCTTTTGAGCGCGAAGGCGTCTGGAAATTTATGAATGAAGATGGAACCATAGTACCTATAAAAGCCAAGGATTTGATTTTGTTTCAATAGAAAATCACTGAAAACAGGGTGTATTTTTATACCAAGAAATTAGTTCTTTGGCTTTATAAATAATGCTAAACTAAAAACCACAAAAAATAAAAACATGCTTTTTAAACAGATTAAAACTATAATGCTCTTTTCTCTTATTTTTTATAGTGCCTTTAGCACTGCTCAAAACAAAGAGTTTGTGGGATCTTACACGCATAGTGAGATGGAGCTTGCCGAACAAATCCATATTTTGGCTTCGCATCGATTTTCTTGGCAACAAGTATATGGTGCTAGAAATACCGATTTTAGAGGAAAATGGACTACCAAAGGTGATACAATAGTATTAACACTAGATCCTATGCCAGATAATAAAACCCTAGATCAATTAGAGGCTGTTTTAAGCTTATCGGGAGATTTAAGTGTTACGAAACTTAATAATAAAAGTTATTCTAAACCTAAAATATTTAAGCGTTCTGAATATAGTTTATCTCAAGAAGTAGCAGAAGAATTGGCGCAACCCATAGATTATTCTAACGTAATTGCAGAAAAAAATAGCCAATTAGAAAAACAAAAAGAAAAAGCACAAAAACGCTTTAAAAAATTGAATGAAGAACGAAAAAAATTCGGGAAATACCACGGTTTTTTTAAAAATGACGAAACTGATTCTCCAGTAATTTTAGCGTTGAGTGCTAAAAGAAAACGATTTTTATTTTCACCTGTTACAGAAAATGGTCCTGTACGGTATTTTAAAGGAACATTTACGGTGAAAAACGATACGGCTTATGCAACCACCAGTGCTGATCAAGATGAAATAAAACTTTACGGAGCTCATTCGGGAGGTATTGAAGGAAAACAACTGGTGATCTACTTTAGAAAACTCGACTCTAAAAACATACGCGTAAAAAGTGGTAAACGTTTTGACGAATCTACTTTTATTTCTTTTGAAAAGTTTAAAAAAGAAAACGATAGTGTTCGCTCTTTACAACTAAAAAAAGGAGATAGCTTGTGGATAGCTATTGGTGAAAAAGAAGCGCATAGTTATAGTTTTTCACTTAAAGATCCAAATTACAATCAGCTATTGGTGCAACCCAATTATGGTCAGGTAGAAACCTGGGTTGAAAAGCCTATTTATGTTACCGATGAAGATAAAATTCATTCCCTTTACGAGGGGAAAGTTACTTTAAAGCTAACACTTCCAGAGCGTTTATACCCACCATTATCCCCGATGCCGTCTTATCCAAGATTTCAAGAAACTAGATACTTTCCTATAGATCGACAACAGCTTTTTAAACTTCAGAAAGAATAAAGATACTTGAAGATAGATATGATATTCAATAGTTAGTGAACACTATATCTAAGATTTTCAATACTTGATCTTTTTCAGTTATAGTATACGTTCCTTTTCCAGAAACCGGAATGGTTTTTATATAATTCATTCCGGTATTATAGGTTTCTTCTATTTTTACATCAAAAGAGAATTTGGCATTTTTAAACTGAAAAGTTTTGTTCGTCTCATTGATCCTAAGTGCTTCTGCAGCCAGTTTTACCTGCCAAATACTTGGCGCATAATTACCCAGCTCTTTTTCTACGAGCAATTTAGACCAGCAGCTGTGCATATTGCATATTAAGTGAGCTAACTCTTTTTTCATCTTAATAGTAATCGGCACTAAAAAGGAAGGAAAGCTTTTTATGACTGAACTCTTTTTTGATTTTCGTGTAATTGGGAGTGATCAAATTTTGATAGGTTTTAGATGATATGTTACTACCACTAAATTTAGAAATAAAGTATTTCACCTCCTTCAATTTTAGTTTCTGAAAATATTCAGGAATAGCATGTTCAAACGTACAACCATTAATTCCTAAATACTGTAGATGTTTTAAATCAGCAATCCATTTAGGGAAATCGACAAAATGTATCCTTTCCAAATAGAGGGTTTCTAAATTAGAAAACTCTTTAACATACTCCGGGAGTTTCTCAATTTTATGATGTGGATTAAAATCAATAAGATCCAAGCTGGTTAAACTTTCTGGTATTGTTGTAATATCATCGCCTACGCCCATTAAATGAAGGCGCTGTAAAGCTGTAAATTGATTAAGTTGAGCATAAGCCTTTTTATCAAAAGAGTAACATAACGTAACCTCTAAATCTTTTAGTTTGGGAGCCTCTAAGGCTGTTAACGATGATACCTTTGTACGCGATAGGGAAAGCTTTTCTAAATGAGGAAGCTGTACTGCAGGAAAATCTTCTATAACCTGGTTGTTTTCAATTGAGAGCGCTTGTAAATTAGGCATCTGCTGAAGCAATTCTTTTACATTTTGCGCTTTATAATAGCCTAATTCTAATCCTTGTAATTGAGCAGCAGGGTGCACATTAAGTGCAGCTTCGCTTTCTTTTTGATTTTCTATAAACAGTTTTTCTAATTGAGGACAGTGTTTTAAAATATCTTTTATAGCTGCTGTTGACCAAATAACCTGTAGTTTTTTCAAGTATTCTGGCTTAGGAAAATAGGACGAATAATCTGTTGTAGGGTCTGATGTTTCATTATATAAAGATATATCTAAGCTAGCGGCAACAATCTTACTAAAAAATCCCACCATATTAGTGATGCTTAGCGTTTGAAATAAAGCTTTTTCAGTTTGTATTAATTTTTCTCCGGGAACAAGTTCCTTAATACTTAGAATGTAGAGGTTATTAATCTTTTGAGGAAGTTTATCACTTTCAATAACTAAGTTAGGACATCGTTGAATTTCTAAAGAGTCGAGCAGGTCTATATTCTTTAGGTGTTCAGGCAACTTTTCTATATCAGAATTCCATATTTTTAGAGTAGATAAGTTTGGGCAAGCATCAATATTTGTCAATAATGAATCATATTCATCCACTCCAAAACAAGCAATAGTTTCTAACGCTGGTAAACTTTCAAAACCTGAAGGATAGTTAGAAAATTCTTTAATTCGATAAAGTTCTATTTCCTTTAAATTCGGAAAGCTTTCAGGATGTTGTAGTATATAAGCCAGGTAGTTTGCTCGATAGAGCATCAATTTAGAAACCTGTAGAGCTGCACCAGTATATACGATTTTTATTGAATCATCTAATTGGATAACACCTATATTTGACATAAATACACAGGTATCATCAACTTCTTTAATTTTGGGCAAATACCTAAACTGTACTTTTTTTAGTGTTTTTAAGTGATGGATGTTATCGGGAATTTTGGAAAGATTAGGACAATCAAAAACCTCTATTTCTTCTAATTCTTTCAAGGAAGAAAGATCTGGTAAGTTTTTTAA
Organism: Zunongwangia sp.; assembly: GCF_048269745.1. NCBI lineage: Bacteria > Pseudomonadati > Bacteroidota > Flavobacteriia > Flavobacteriales > Flavobacteriaceae > Zunongwangia > Zunongwangia sp. Next base: position 151,546 of record NZ_JBLXIB010000007.1, read on the forward strand.
ATTTTCTAAATCTTCTAATTCCAATATTTTGATAGAAGTTGGAAGTTTTAATTGATCAATATTTGTAGTGGTTAAGCCTTCTAGTTTTAAAGTTTCAAGGTTGCTCAGTTGCTGCAAGTCGGTTGGCATTTCTAAGGTTACCGTTTCTCCTTCTTTAGCCTGATCAATAGTAAGCTCCTTAAGTTGCTTTAATTGACTGAAATATTCTGGAAACTGTTTTAAATATGGGGTTTTTAGCGATATGATTTCTAAGTCCTTAAAGTTACTGAAAGAATCAGGGAGTACTTTATACGGTCCCTTAATGTCAAGCGTCTTTATCGCGCTTAGCGTACCAAACTCTTCTGGGATGCCACTCGCAAATACATTGGTTATGTGTAAGGCAGTTATGCCTTGAAGTCGTAAAATAATAGAAGGGACTTTACTGATTTTTTTAGCAACGCTTTCTTCACTTAAAAAGAAGCGTGTATACCCCAGCATATTGTATAGCTTGCCAATAGGAAAATCTGAATCTATAGATGCAAAATGTACCAGAGTGCTGATAATTTTTCCGGTATTATCTAATTTTTCAGGAAGCTTATTGCGGGTTTTAAAAGCTTTGATTTGTGCTTTGCTACCATGCTTGGTTAAGATTTCTGAAATTTCTTCTGCAACTTCTTTATTTCTGTAGAGTTTACCTATTATGAAAAGTTCATAAAGGCTATCCTGTGGATAGTTACTTTTTTCTTGAAGATGTTTGTAGTAGGAATCTATATGGTTAAGACTAAATTTCATAGCAATTTTATGTTTCAGTAGGGAATTATTTTATTGGCACCGCCAAAGGGTTTAATATCCCGGGACTTGCCTTAAAATTGAAAATTTGTTTCCAATGAATACCTCGTCGTGGGCTTGCCCCGAGGTAGTTTACTCGTTTTTGGAAAGTTTGTAAGCAATCATTTTTTTTAGAATAAACGGAGTAAATAGCGCAAACCGGGTATTAAATTCTTTTTGAGAAGTAGCTTGATTTAAATTAGAAACCATTGTTACCCAAGTATGCATTATTTCGTCTTCTGGATTTTCGTTTTCAGTTTCTATGGCAATAGCTTTGGCTAAATCTAAATGATCGTCTAGCTCATAAAACCCCGTTGGTTTAACCAGTTTAAAAACTTCTTCCAGTTTAGGTTGGGTAGCGAGTAATTCGCTAGGTTGAATTTCGGATGAATTTGAACTTAAGCTTTCAAATATATCGACCATTAAATTTTGTACGTCATCATTTATACTTTTATCTAAAATTTGCATGATTTATTTATATTTTGAATTATATATTTTTTGATTTACCAATACGTGCCGACTAAAAACGTCATTCTTATAAAGGCCACAACACTTTCTGAAGTAAGCTGCAGCGGCGTTTGCAAATCAGTAACTTCTTCATCATCGATGAAGACCAGAAATAATCCGTCTTTAAATGCGATGAGTACATTATCGATAGCTTCTTGCTCGTTAGCTAAATTTTTATTGGCTAACTCGCCAAAATCTACTTTACCGCTTTGGGCTTGATTTTGAATTTCTGACGGGCTTAAAAAACCAATCACATTCACTTCTAAGCGTTTTTTATTGAATGCTTCTACCTGATTTTTTACACAACCAATAAGTAAGTCTTCCAAGGTTTGTGGGGTTTCTGCTAAGGTGAACGGTATTTTTTTTACCTTTTTTTTACCTAATCTTTTTAATTGTAACGTGAGTTGCATAGTTAACGTAACTTTTGCGTTAGCGATTGTCGTGAAAAGCCCACAGTGCGATAGCACGCGGACTTGTAACAGAAAGCGCGCCCCACGAGAGTGGGGAACGCCCTAATGCTAATTTTAATTATTGATTTGCGCCAAAATGGTTGGATCTTGTATTTTATGGTCTTCGGCAAGCAGTTTCATTTTAGAAATAAGCTCGGCAGTTTTAGGATCGTCATCTACAAAAGGTAAAAACATACGGCCACGATGCTGACTGTGAACCGGCAAGATGGAAAGCGCTAATCCGTTTTTGCTGACCTGCGCACTACCTAAATGAATGCTGTATTCGCCAAGTTTTCCTTTAATGAGAATATGTCGATTTTTAACTTCAATATTATCAAGTTTAAAGAGTTTGGCAGATTCTTTGGCTAGAGCTGCGCGCATTTCCATGGTGCTGTGGCTGGCTTCCGGATCTACACCACCCACGTGAGCAACACTAACCACCAAATCGATATCGCGCATAATTTCGCTAAATACTACCGGCGGAATTTCGCTAAGCGGAATAGGTTGATAATCGGTTAACGAGTGGAAACAAACTTCTTCTAAAGTTGGCGCTTCTACATCTGAAGGCGAATACCAGTCGGCCATGGCATACATAGTCGCCATAAATCCGCGTTGATGATATACTTTTTGTAGACCTTCATCGTGGTTAACCGTCCAGCCCCGGCTGCGTAATAAGGCTACAGTTTTGTTGGGTTGAATTTGATGCCCTTCGTAGCGTTTTGATCTATAACCGGTTTCGCGTTCTTCTTCGGTAACTACATACAACTCTCTAAATACCTGTTTAAAAGGTTGTACGATGCGCTCAGCAAAAAGATGTTTTTGGTATATATCCCATTCTACGGTTTGGAAAAGGTGAGAAGGATGGGCAATCACTAACACGTCTTCTTCTGCTAATGCATGTTTTTTACCAGAAACATCGGTTAAAGTAGCTTCATGATAAAAACCGCTAATTTCTTTTTCCGGAGAAAATAATACCAATTGATTGAGCATCGCTTTTACAATAGGATGCCGCATAAGCTTATGAATTTCTGCTGCGGTAAATTGATCTTCGTTTACCATTGCATTTTCTAAAGATAAACGCGTTCTTTTGTATTGCTGTGCTAAATAGGTTTTATGTTCTTTTAATTGAACAACCGATTTTTCTTTGCGGTATTTTGCCGGAATATTTTTAAGCGGTTTGCCCGCTTTGGTTACTTGAATACTTGCTTTACCTAACTCATTAATCACCAATTTTAATTCGGTTTCATCGAGCGTTAGGCTTGCATTTTCCATAATTTCTTGCGTAGCTTTTGCTTCCATGGCCCAACTGAAACGTACACGGTCTTGATAGCCGGCGTTTCTAGATAAATTGTCTAATGCAATTTCTACGGCTAATTTTTCGCTTTCTTGACGCTGCGCTCCAAATTGCTTGCTTTCTTTTAAAAATTGTTGCAACAGATTGTAGCGTTTTAATAAATCTTTTTCGGGTACGGTTTTACTAAGCGGAATTAAGCCTAAAGCACGCACATAATCTTTGTCTCTTTTTTCTTTTACTTTCTTAAGCGTTTCGGTAATTTTTACTTCGCCTAGCATCACACTAGAATACAATTTAACTTGGCGGTGGCCATTTCCGTCAGAAATATATTTGGCGGCATCGTGTAAAAGCTTCCAATTCGATTTTCCTAAATCTTTATACACTTTATTGAACCAATCAATATCGATAGCGCCAATGGCAAAATCGGATTTTGGAATGTTAGAATACCTGGAAATGATTGTTTCTTTTTCGCTAGTCATATAATCTGAAACATGCGCTTGAAACCACCAAACGGCATCTTCTAATTTTTCTAAGCCTAGATATTCTCCTACATAACCTGCCCATTGCGTGGCGTAACACGCCAATTCGATTAAGCGTTTTTTAGGGATTTTCGCTTCATCGGCAAGTGCTACAAAATCGGCATAACTTTCTGATTCTTTAGGAACACTTTTTCTAAGGATTGCGCTAAATTTAGATTTTTTACTATCTCCATAATAGCTGTAACCACGTTCAAAAGATTCTTTACCTAAGCGCTGTAAAATTTCAAATACATAATGAGTGCCCGCTACTGTTTGTATATGGGCAATATAATCTGAAGCCTCGGTGGCTAAATCTCCACGCTCTAATTCTATTTGTAATAAATTAGTTTTTAGCGGTAAAAACACCTGTGGCGGAATAGGGTTTTTAGGTATTTTGCCACTACGTACTCGGTAATTTAAACCACCGTCTATAATAGACATTAATTCTCTAGAATATAGCGCTTGAAATAAGAGATCGTCATCATTAATTATATTTTTTTGATGTAATTTAATGGTGGTTGCTATATCGGGGCTAGGCATATCACTAGCGTTTTTAACTTTCTGTGAAGCTACATCTCGAAGTTGTGAAACCGGTTTAGGATGGCCTAAATACTGAGCAGTTAGGTACAGATGCAAATCCCAATATTTTTTTAGTTGATCTAGGTTTGCATTTTCTAATTCATTTTCATTTAGGGATCCAATAAGATGAGAAGCAATAATCGTCCAATTGGAAGATTGTATGGAATAGCTGTTTTGTTTAAAGCCTGTTTTTTTATATTCTTCCGGAAAATTAGCAATTACATCTTCTAAAAGATCTAATTTGAAATTAATCATATTAGGCAGATCTTTATAAGCACTGAAAAGCCTATTTAGAACTCTTAAATACCATTGATTTTTTCCGTAATATGAACGCGGATTATGGTCTATAGCCAATTTTTCTAAGTTAGGAATGTACTGTTTAACAAAGGGAATAAGCTTACCATAAGTGCCATAAGAATTGCCAGCAGTAGCTATAAAACGTATAGCCATATACATTTCATAATCGTTAAGTTGGCTATGTTCATACCATTTTATCCAAAGTTCGGCTAACGGTATGTTGTGCAATTCTTCTAAAGGAGTAGGGTCTTCTAGTTGTTTAATATCGTGAATTCCATGTCCTAATAATGTAGTAACAGTTTCTCCCTGATAGCCTTCTCGTTCATATTCATAATTACGCTGATTATCGATTAACATAATCAATTTATTTACTTCAATTATTATTTTTTCGGCATTTACAAAAGCTTTTAATTTAAAGCTTTTACCGGCTGAAGTAACGATACCCAGTTTATCAAAAAAGTTGGGTTTATTTTCAAATTTTGATTGTGGTATATAAAGCGAACTTAAATTACTATAATCTACCGCGCCAAAGCCATTACTAAAGGTATTTGCATTTTCAGATTGGTTAAACTTGTCTAAAAAAACTTGTTCGTTTTTGGTGTGTTTAGGGCGTTCTTTATACCGTTCAATTTGTTCTGTTATAAATTCAGGATATTTTTGATCGTTATCTAAAATCGATAAAATTTCTAGCCCTGCTAAACGCTGATTTACATTTTTAGCTTCTATTAAATTAAGGGTAGTGGTTTGTAAAGTTTGTTCCGGTTGATGAACCACTAATTCTATTAAAGCAGAACGTAAAGTTTTGCTTTTTCTACTTAGCAATTCTTCGGTTAGCATTAACTCTTCTTCATATAGTGGCATCACATAAAATAATTGAATACCGGTAGCCATCACGGTTTCGTTACGGTTTTTTATGGCTTGATGTGCTAAATTTCTTTTCCAAGAACCTCGCTCGTAATCGTAATTTGCTTGCGGATTTGGTACATTTTTTTTGCCCCAATAATATCGATGACTGTTTGGGAAAACTTTACGAATGTAATTTTCCCTATGTAGAGAAGGTAAATTATCTATATCATCAGAAAGTAAGGCTAATTGTTCTTCGTTAGCATTTTTGATTAGAAAGTTGTAAAACGATTCTGATGAAGGTTGAAAATCATACCACGAAAATATTTTGCCTATTTTTTGTGATTTACCGTTATCTACAGCTTGAGCAACTTCATAAATTCGCTTAAAAGTATCGGTGTCTAATTCAATTTGTGGCAAATTTAAAATCATCCAATGATCGATAGCCGGATCGTTCCCTAACTCTTTTTTAAAGTAATCTACAATAGTATAATTAGTCCGATTGGTTTTTGATACAAAATAAAGCGCGAGTAATTTTTTATCCCTATTTTCTGTTTGGTAAACTAGATTTAAGGCTTTTTGGTTGGCTATATCTACATCTCTAATTCCTACAGCCCAGAGCGCAACGTAAACTTCAAGATTATCTTTACTATTAATATATTCATCTACAGTACTAAGGTCGGCTATTAGTTTTTTAGCGATTTCTAAAATTCGATTTACCGTAGTTTTTTTAGGAGCTTCCCAATTAAAGCCAAACCAAACATTTATAGCACGAACCACACTGCTAAAACGAGCTAAATCATTATCTAAAACTAGATTTATAATGTATTGAAGCGCAGCTAGATTAGTTTCGTCTAAACATTCTAAAATAGTTTGTCGTAAGCCCTCTTGCCGCTGTGCTGCTAGTAATAAATTACCTACCAGATTCCAGTTTTTGGGAAGAGGAGTTAATAATAAAGCTTTAATAAGGTCATGACTTACACCGCCTATCTCGTCTTCACCCTGAATAATATCATCTACAACTTCATCTACAAGTTCTGGTTTATGTACCAAAATAGCAGCAAAAAAATAGCTATTTCCGCGGTCGTAATAGGTACTGTACTGTAATTGCTCTTGTAACGATAATCCGCCCATTCCTAAACGGCTAATACTTAAAAACCGGCTAAATAGGTTTATTTTTTTATCGAGTAGCTCGAAGGTGGGTTTACAGCGAAAAGCCTTTCTAGCATATCCGCTTTGGTAGGGAAGAGAATCAATAAGTTGCCACATTACGCCTAAATAAGGAGCCTGAATTTTTCCAAACAATAAAACACCAAGCTTCATCCCTTCCTCATCAAACCAAGGATTCATCGTTTCAGGTGCTTCGAAACTATCTAATATATCATGAATAGAGTAGTAGTTATATTTGTCTTTTTGTATTCGAGCAAGTACCCAACCTAATTTTTGGTAAGGTTCAGAAAACTGATTGAAATCTTCTTTTTTTAATGTGGGTTTCTTAAATCTGGAAACGTATTTATTGGCTTGTTCTGTAGGTATCATAATCGATGATCTTTAGAATCGAGTTTAATTTTCTGCAAGATACCTAGCTTATTGCTTTATTTACTCCCTGTTTTTGGGGATATTTTATAAAAGTAATTGGTAAGCTATGTTAACGAAGAAATTTTTATAATAGCGTAAATGCTCATAATTTATTTACATCTAGGTATAATGAATATGAAATTAAAAAAGACTTAGATTATTAAATTTTTGTTTAAAGTATTGGGTGGGTAATATCTACTTTATTAGTTATTATTTACATAGTTAATTCATCGAATAAAATTCCTATTTAGATTTCTTTTGATAGTTCATTTTAACCTTAGGTTTATTGATTTTAGGACTATCGAAAGAAAAAAATGAAGATGAAATAACAATGTTTTTGATATTAAATTCTGTATTTATATCCTTTTTTCAAGGAATTATAATTCATGTCTTATTAGAGTTACTTTTAGCAGGTAATATTTAGTTTTTCAGTTCTACCTACGCAGTAAATTATATTTTTTTTTATATCTTATCAACTTTTATGCGGCTAAAAAACGTATAAACGAATGAAAAATTCTATAAAAGTTGATCGGGCAATTTTGAATTTAATTCAGCAAGATTTAGCGAAAAAAGTTAATGTTTTTCACTAAACAATTAATTCAATAGAAAATAATAAATATACTCCATCGACTATTTTGGCTTTAAAAATAGCTATTGTTTCTGATAAAACAGTAAATGAAATTTTCCAGTTAAATAAAGGTAATTAAAGTCGGTTTGTAATATAATCTACTTATTGATACAGTACCTTAAACTCTTTTATATTCTAAGTGAGAAAAATAAAGGATTAAAAAACTAGAGTTATGCTTTTTTAAACTAAAACAGTTTGTAATATAAAGAGCTGAATTTCACTTCAGCTCTTTTTATTCTGATTTTTATAATCTTAAAACCAATTATTAGTTGTCGAAAGTTTCAGCAAGGCTGATTATTATTTTTCCCTGAGCCCTTCCAGTAGCTAAATATTCATAGGCTTTTACGGCATTTTGAAAGGAATACACAAGATCGATAGTAGGTCTAATCGTACGATCTTCTACCATAGCTTTAATCTCTTTCAATTGTTCTCCATTTGGTTGCATCCAGGTATACTTATAATTAGCTGATTTTTCTTGGATAAGTTTAGTTAGTTTTTCAGGTAACTCGTAATTCTCTATTCCCATCTGTTTAGCGGATTCGGCATCTAGTGGGCCTACTATGGTGGTAACGCTTCCGCCTTCCTTAATAATGTCGAAAGCTTCATGAGTATAATCATTACCTAAGGTATCGAAAACGACATCCAGGTTGTTGGCCACCTCCTTGTAATCCTCGTTCTTATAATCGATTACTCGGTCGGAACCTAAAGCTTTCACCCAGTCTAAGTTGGTGCTACTGGTTGTGGTATACACGATCGCTCCCTTAGCTTTTGCGTATTGAATAGCAAAACTTCCTACTCCGCCAGAACCTGCGTGTATTAACACTCGGTCACCTTCTTTTAAACCTACTTTTTCCAAAGCTTGTATAGCGGTAAGTCCAGTTAACGGCAGTGAAGCAGCTTTTTCAAAGGTTACATTCTCAGGTTTATGAGCAACCACTTTGCTGTCTACAGCAACAAATTCTGCTACCGTTCCCATGTATTCTTGCGGAACTCTACTGAAAACCTCATCACCCACTTTAAAATCTTGAACTTCATTTCCTATTTTAACAACCTCTCCGCTTACATCATAACCGATTCCAGTAGGAAGGTCAAGTTGAAGCAGATCCTTCAAGTGACCTTGAACTATTTTATAATCGATGGGATTAGCTGCCGCAGCTTTTACCGCGATCAGTATTTCTGAACCCGAAATTTTAGGCGTATCTACTTCAGCAATTTTCAAGCTGTCTTTAATATCTCCGTATTTGGTAATTTGTAATACTTTCATAAAATTATTTTTTCGCAGTGATTTCAGAATCTTAGAGAGAATGTTAATCCAAAACGCTAATTTTTTCTTATTAGAATCGCCTCTGAAACTTCTGCGTATTGATTTATTATTATTTTTAAAATATCTTAAGAAATAAAGTAAAACTTATTTTAAGCTTAGACTCTTTTTCTTCAACCTAAACAATATAGAAAGAATATCAGGTTTTGGAATAAGGTTTAGAAAAGGTTTAACGCTTCATGAAAGTTAAGTACAAGTTTGTTTTTTTAAATTTCAAAATTGATTGAGAGATACATGTTTTCTTTCTTGATTTGGTTTTTTCAATTTATTGCTAAGCTAAAAATTGAACAAATCGAAATCATAAGGGAAATGAAAAATTGCTAAATTGCATTCAATCCGAGAATAATAGTTAAAGTTAGGCGCAATTAGGAATCGAATGCAACTCGTTAAATAGCATATAAAAATCATGTCATCAACAAAAAAGCAAGAAGAAAAATCAAGCTTACACCCTCGAAATAAAAACAGAAAAAGATATGATTTAGCTGCATTAGTCACTTCTAGTCCCGAATTAGAAAATTATGTAAGGCCTAATAAATATGGGGATAATTCAATCGATTTTTCAGATCCTGTGGCCGTAAAAGTGCTCAACAAAGCATTACTACATCATTATTACGGAATTAAAAACTGGGACTTTCCCGATCACAACTTATGTCCGCCAATTCCAGGTAGGGCCGATTATATTCATCACATTGCAGATTTATTAGCTGAAAATAATTTTGGCTCTATACCTACCGGCGATCACATTACTGGTTTGGATATTGGTGTTGGCGCCAGTTGTATTTACCCAATAATTGGCGTTACAGAATATCATTGGAATTTTATAGGATCTGATATTAATCCTAAATCGATAGCTTCAGCGAAGCATATTGTCAATGTTAATTCTGCGCTCAAAGATAAGATTGAGTGCAGATTACAGCGAAATAAGAAGCATATTTTCTCTGACATCATCGGCGAAGAAGAAAAAATTGATTTTACGCTATGTAATCCTCCTTTTCATTCTTCTTCTGAAGATGCTGCCAAAGGAACTCGAAGAAAAATAAAAAATTTATCGGGCAAAAAAGAAAAGAATCCCACACTTAATTTTGCGGGAATTAACGATGAACTTATTTATAAGGGTGGAGAATATAAATTTATTGACCAAATAATTAAAGAGAGTAAAAAGTTTTCTAAAAACTGTCTTTGGTTTTCTAGCTTAGTCTCTAAACAAGCTAATCTTAAAGGAATTTATAGATCCTTAAAGAAAATTGAGGTTCAACAAATTAAAACAATTCCTATGGGAACCGGTAATAAATCTAGCCGAATTGTGGCTTGGACTTTTTTAACTGAGGAAGAGAAAAAAGTTTGGAGAACAACGAGATAGAAGATATGATTTGAGAAGTATATTTAAGCATCATAACTCAAGGCTGAGTTATAGATGCTTTTAAAATTAAAGTTTTGAAACCCCTGTCTCTTTCTATTGTTTCTTTTTTTATAAATTTAGATTTTCTTGTAATGGTTTCAGCATTCTGTTCCTCTTCAAAATGCCAATTGAAAACTCGAAAAATCAATAATCGTTATCAGGTATTTATATTTATCAACGCTTTTGAGTATGGACAGTTGCGGGTTGATTAGCCAGATTTTGTCTGTTTAAAATAAATATTGCTAAAAACATCTAATATCGATTAAGTATTTAGCCGCAATTGGCTATACGCATTGTTAGCACCAGTTATTTTACAAGTTCAGCCATTTTATCAATAATTTCTTTCTTTTTTGCTTCGTCAGTTTCTTTATCCAATTGAGCTTTTAAAGCATCTAAAACCATTGTCTTATTTTTTTGCTCTTGAAGATTAGCCTCGTATTTGATTTTCAGACTTTTATTTTCCTCGATTGAAATATTATTGTCACCTTCTGAAGTTGATATTGCACCATCAATAAGTTTTTCTATCAAAGTTTTTACTTCAGGGTCTAAAGTTCCATCATTACTAACTAATTCAGCAATTCTGTATGAAATAGACCTAAAATTTTCTACGGCAGAACTTCTCTTTATTTGTGCGATACTTTTAGAAAATTCAACCGCTGATTCAGCACTTATTTCTTTATAATCAATTGAATTTGTTATTTTAGAAATAGTTTCGATTGCTGCATCAGGTGTGTTTTCTGCTAAAACTCTCAATTTTATACTTCCATTTCCGTCAGGAATAATTGCAATTACACTACTTCTTTTTGTTGCATCAAATTGTGACCAAAGAATGTTCGGTGCTATTGGTCCATCCTTTCCGTTTTTAAATAAAGAAATTCTTGAAATCGATGAAGAGTGTTTTTTTGAAAAAGTTTTTGTGTCTATTTGCGCATTTGATGTTAATCCAATAAAAAATAAAATTGGAAGAAATAATTTGATTGGTTTCATAATATTCAATTTTAATGGTTAGTTAAGATGTTTGTTTTTAATTGCTGCTAAATCGTGATATGAATCAAAAAAACTAGATATCCTGTTAGTAAACCCGGATATCAGTGTATTTAAGAGCTATCAAGTAATTCTTGTTGACTCTATATTTCCCCTAAAACATATACAAATTCTAGGTTTTGATTATAGATCAATTAATAAAGACATTCTTAGCTCTCATTTAGCTAATCGCTAAATAGCTGACTTTATTATTAGTAAAATGATAGAGCTGTATAGAATATTAATAATTTTGATTTGTTATTTATAAAGCAACGAAAACTATAGGCTGAAGACAATACTCCAAAAGTGGTATTTTACAAGTCTAAAAATCAAAATTTTAAACTTAATCCATATTGTTGTAGGCTTTAAAAAGAGATTTGTGTTTACTAAAACGATCGGATTGTTGTATTGGGTAAGAATTTAATTCAATTGAATAATAAAAAGTGATATATAAAGTGGCTAATAGGAATTCAAAACAATACCATCGATTATGCGTAAGATAAATCTTATTCAGTGTTTAAAAAGTATATGAGTAATTTTAAAAATCGTGATTTATTGAAGTAATTCCATAGCAATTGCTATGCGAACCAGTTGTGAAGTTTTATTTATATCTAATTTTTTATAAATATTACGCCGGTGTGTTTTTACCGAATGTGCAGAAAGAAACAACAAATCACTGATTGCTTTAGTTGAGTAATCATTTGCGATTAATTTCAGTATTTCTTTTTCTCGTTTGGTTAAGGTTTGAAACCTCAACCAATTATTTAAATTGTCTTCGCCAGAGGGGATTAGCTCTTTAAAAACTTTATTCATTATTTGGCAGTCAGAAGGAAAAAGCGAAGTATTCAACGTTAATTGATCATTAATCAAGATTTTACTCGTAAAATAAGAGGTCATTTTTCCATTTAATTGTACAGATTGTAAATAGGTACAGACATCATTATAGTCATTTTTTAAATGAAACTTTTTAGCAAGCTGTTCAGATTGGATTAAAAGTTTAGTGTTAGATATGGTTTTTAAATAGGGTTTACCTAATTCGCGTAATTTTGCAACTTCTTCTCCTTTACTGTAGAACGATTTACTAAAAAAATGATAGTTATGATTTACTCTATCATTTATATAGATGGGGTGTTGTATAAAATCTTCAATTGAATAAAACTCCTTTTTGTTTTTTAGATAGAGATTTCTTAATCTAAAAGAGAAATGCTTATTCTGGTTATATATGTCTTTTTCGGTAAATAACTTCATTTTTAGTCAAATATTTCCGGCGCTATTTTTTTTATAATATTTATAAATTCAAAAGGTTGATCAAGACTCGGGTAATGTCCGCAATTTTGAATATCTATGATTTTACAAGAATCATTACTAGCATTTTTAACTCTTTCTAAATATTCCCTATTTACTGAAAGATCAGCGTCTCCACTAATTATATATTTAGGTAAATTAAGCTCTGTAAATATTGAATATTGGTTAAATAACCTATTCTCCATCAAATCTATAGCTAGAGCTTTTCTTACAAGAGGATTTGCTTTTTTAAAATCATGAGTTACTAAGTCTATTTTTGACCTATTTAAAATAACTTCACCAAGCGTTTTTCTAATCTCATCTTCATTCGGGTTTACAGTTAAAAAAGTATTTAAAGCAACTACCGGTATAAACGCCTCTTCAATATTTACAGGATTTTTTAAGGGAGGAGTCCCCATAATTACCAAACCTTTTAATTGAGGGATTTCAGTTGAAATTTCAATAGCTAAATGACCTCCCATAGAATTTCCAATTAATAGAATCTCATCATCAATGTCTTTAATATTCTCCAACAAGAATTGCCGTTGAGCACTAAAAGAGTATTTATTGAAGTCTACATTATCGGGTTGGTTATTTCCGTGTCCCAATAAGTCTATAGCTATTTTAGTTTGTAAAATTGCTGTAGACTTTAATAAATCATCATAAACTTTAGCTGATGAGGAATTTCCGTGAATACAGACGATAGTTCCTCTTTCTTTTCCTTTAAAAATATAATTCACTTGAAATATTAATATCTTGTTAGAACTGTAAATTGAATTGTATTAACATTTAAAAATTAGTGATTTTTTTTAATAAAATGAATTTTAATTTACTTAATTTCAATTTGTTAGGTATTACGAAGTAATATTGAATACTTTCTAATTCAATTTATCTAAATTGTTCAAGCGATTTTTGAATAATCAATTAGAAATCCCTCAGAGTATAATTTCGTTTGCGATAAACTTTTACATCGATCGCTTTACGATTAAAAATTATAAATACTATACAGCGTAAATAAACTAACGTTATTGATGAATTAATTAAAGTTTTGATAGATTCTATAGATAAAATGAAGAACTTTAAAATTTTAAGGAGTGTAAACTTATTACGGTCATTTATAAAATAAAATTCTTTACTGAATTTTAGATGCTTCAAAAAGATAAACCTATTTAGAAATACTAAAAATCTTGTTTATAGAAGATTCATTATTTTCCTCAATTTTATGTCTATAATAAGAATTATCAAAGTGAATTAAAAAGAGCTATAATATCTAATTCTTTATCTTTCACCTAAAAACACCAAGTATAAACTTAATTTATTTCCCGATACAATATCTTGTTTCCGTTATTTTATAGGTGTTTAGAGTGGGAGTGAGATACATATGAGGTACGGATATTTAAAACACTTAATGAAAATTGATCTCAATTATCATAGTGAGTCTCAATTAAGTCTAGATATGATCTTTAATTTTTTTAAAAATATCTTTTTTAAATCGACTAAATGGTCTCTTTCTGAAATCAATTTCTTCAAAATACGCTCCAAAGGCTACTAATGTCCAATTCACATTAATTAATTTTAGTGATATTAGGTTGATTCTTATAAAGACGCAAATCCTTTACCTAACTCTGCTAATTGATAGAAATGTTGAAATATTGCATCTGTTTTTTGTGAGAAGATATCACGATTATAACTTTGAGGTAAATCTTTATTGAGAATTTTGCTTATTTCTTGTCTTACAACTTCTTGAGTTGTTTTCTCTTTATGCCACTCTTGAATTAGAATCTTATTATTGGAGTCAAAAAGGATTTGCAATAAATGTGAAGCTGCTAGCTTTACATTTTTCTCTTCTTCTTTAGTAAGCTTGTCTTTTTTGAGCAAATCAAAGAGTTCTAGCTCTTCCTCAGTCATTCCATTTTTGGCAGCACGTTCTTGTTCGTCAGAAAGGTCTTTAGCTTGTTTAACTAATTCTTCATAAGCTTCTTCTATAGATAAGCTACCTGCATTGTAATCTTCAATTATTTTATCAAATCGCTCTAAAAAAGAGCCTCTAGTAGTGTTTTGAGCAAGCATTTGTTTAAGTTTGATTTCCATCAATTCTCGCAAATCTGCAAAAGCTATGTTCTTGTGTTTCTTTTCTGGGAAGTCTTCACGCAATCTCGCAAAATCTAGCTTACTTAAATCGACTTGTTTAGAAGTATCGATGATATATCGTTCTGAGGCTTCACGTAAATCACCCTTTCCTAAAACGCTCGAATCTAATAAGGCATTTAATTTTTCTTTAGCTCGTTCTATAGCTTCATCTGCGTCTACATTGCGATCTACTACTTTTTTGAGATACTCAAGAACGTCTCGTTCTTTCTTGATTTTAGGATAGCTATATATTTCTGGTTTTGCTGAATCGTATAAGCCAACTATGGTGTTAACGAACAGACCTAGCTGCTTTTTATATTCATCTTTTTCTAAAATTTTATCTGCATATTCTTGAAATAGTTCTACTTCTTTAAAACCACGGTCTCCTAAGTTTAAAATAGCATCTATATTTGCATCAAGTGATAAGCAATATGCTTTTGCCTCTGTTATACCTTGTTCTAATAGTTCTAGCAGTTCTTCAAATTCTTTAACCGGGAATTCATCTTCATCTCCATTGTCTTTTCCTTTTGTTCCTTCTGCATAAGCTGCTAGTGCTTTTCTAAGGTTTCTAAATACGCCAAAGTAATCAATGACTAATCCATTCTTTTTGCCTGGCAAAACACGATTTGCACGCGCAATGGTTTGCATTAATGTATGATTTTGAAGTGGCTTATCTAAATATAAAGTTGAAACAGCAGGTGCATCAAATCCTGTTAACCACATTGCCGTTATAAAAACAATTCTATAGGTACTATTAGGATCTTTAAAATAATCTTCAATGTTACGGCCGTCTTCATCTGGATATTCCATCAGTTTGCGGTGTGGAGAAATATTTAAACCTTCCTTTTCAAACTTTAGTTTTTCTTCAGTTTCAGTTCCCTCCAGACTTATTACAGCACTCATACGCGTCTCATCCATAAAAGCGATAGCACGTTTGTAGCGTTCTATCTCTTCAGGATTTCGAGATTTAGCTATTTTTTTACGCAGCTCTTTTATTTCTTCTTTTTGCGCAGTTTGTACAAATTCATACATCCGTACTGCTGTAAACTTATCGATACAAACCACCATAGCCTTCATAGGTCTGCGGTTTTTCTCATCATCTTCTACATCTAAACGATAGGGATAATGCTGTACAATATGTTTGGCTATTTCTTGCAAACGGTCTTCTCTACGTACGACTTGTAAGAGTGTAGAATACTCGCGGTCGAGTTGTTTTTTCTGTTCTTCGGTTAAGTGTTCGTCTTCTAATATTCGAGCTGCATCTCCTACTAAATCTTCATTTACTTGCTCTACTCGTGGCACGCTCTTTTTATAATAGAGCGGTACAGTTGCTCCGTCTTCTATACTTTGAGCAAAATTGTACTCAGACACATAATCTCCAAACCAGTCTTTGGTTAATTCACTGCGTAATAAAGGTGTTCCTGTAAAGGCAATGTACTGGCCATTTGGCATCGCAATACGCATATTTTCTCCGTAGCCTTTGTACTGTGTTCTATGTGCTTCATCTACAATGATAATCCAGTTATCTCTGTCTGTTAATTTGGGGTAGGTTTTACCTTTTTCAATACCGAACTTATGTATCAATGAGAATAGAAAAGTTCTGTTGGACTGGAGATATTCCCGTAATCGCTTTCGCGAAAGCGGTCTATAATAATTTTCCGTTTGCTCTTTAGTCTCTGTTATGGTTTCTGTCTCCACAAAGTTTCTATAAATCTGGTCGTCCAAATCCTTACGGTCTGTTACAATTATAAAAGACCAATTCCCAGTGACCTTGCGTTGCACTTTTCGTGAAAAGAAAATCATTGAGTACGATTTTCCCGAACCTTGTGTATGCCAAAACACACCCAACTTCCCTTCTTTATCTTCCTTATTTTCTAAAGAAACAATCGCATTATTCACACCAAGATATTGATGGTTTTTAGCAATAATCTTGACTTTATTTTTATGGTAGAGCACAAAATTTTCAAAGTAATCTAAAAGGTTTTTCTTAGTACAAAGTCCTTCTCCAAAGAGTTTTAAGCTTAATCTGTTTTTAGTGTTTTTACTTTCAGCTTCCACTTCCAGACGATTCATCTGGTCGTGAGTGACAGCGGTATCTTGTAGTTTTATCCAAGAAAAGAAATGTTCCCAAGGAGCATTAAAAGCACCCACGCGTGTTTGAATACCATTAGAAATACATACAAAACAATTGTACCAGAATAGCTGTGGAATATCTCGTTTATACCGTCTTAGATTTAAATCATATCCAGATTTAATTTTCTCAGTAGCGTTTTTAAGCTCTATCATTACCAGCGGTAGTCCATTTATATATAAGAGTAAGTCTGGACGTCTGGTGGGGTGGTCGTAGTCTGTACCTATGGACTGATACAGAATGGACAACTGGCTCATTACGACAAAGTCATTATTTACAGAGTTTTCAAAATCAATGACTTTTACATAGGTATTTTCTTCTCTGTTTTCGTGATTTTTGATGGTAACTGGAACACCTGTTTTAATAAGCTCATACACTTCTTTGTTGGCAAGTGTAGGTGTCACCATCGCTCTGCTTTTGCAAAGCTCGTGTATGGCTTCATCTATCGCATCAAGTGGCAGATTTGGATTAAGGTCTATGAGCTTCATTTTTAAACGGTCACGCAGCACAACATCCTTCAAGTTTTTACGCCCAACTAGTTTCTTCTCCCAGGCATCGATGTGTGCATCATATTCCAGATTCTCTAAAAAGAACTGGATGTCTGCTTCTTCTATGTGTGATTCGTTTAAAAATGCCATATTATAATTCTATCAATCGTTTACAGAAATCTACCGCTATTTCTATTTTATCTTTTGTCTTTGTTTCTTTTAGGATATGAAATGTATCATTACCTTCAAGCTTAAACTCATTTTTCAATACTTCAAAGCCTTTGTGTTTTTTGAGATTATATATTTCAAAATATCCGTCATCAATAAAGAGCAAAACTTTGTTAGGTAATGCAATGCAGCTTAAGTCATCAGTATATCTGCCTGAACAAAGTCTCACTTTAGGGCTCTTTACACCGTCTTTATTTAGTTTTTTTTCTATCGCTATCAAGTATGGATTTAAGTGATATGAAGCTAATGGTTGTTTGCCAGAATTACCCAAACTGTTTATACTAAAACCATCTTTATCGCCCCAAGTAAATACATTGAACCTATCATAATAACTTGATGTTATCTGACTATAATTAATGAAGTAATATCTCCAATTTTTCTCTTTTGAAGAATAACTACTAATTATGTCAGATATCTTTTCTTTTACTGTTTCTTTATCTGAGGAAATATAATCTTCAATGAATTTATTAATTGTTTGGTTGTTCTGAAGTAATTCATCTTTATCTAGTGGTGCTAAAATGCGATTCCAGTAACCATCAGTCCCGAAATATTTTATTACTCCTAGACTAGAATAGTAATGAGTTTCTACTGAAAAATCCCCTTTAGTTAGTAAAGCTCTCACTAATTGTGAATTGTTGATTTCATCCAAACTCCATAAAGCATAGAAAACCTCTACGTATTCTGAAATATTATTTACTTCAAGATTAAACACATCAGAAATACCTTGAATGTATTTATGGTCATCTAATTTGAGTATGGCTGTTTTGGAATGAGGATTATCTACTATTATTTTTATTTTATTTTGTTCTGATTTAATTGCATCTTTCGTAAAACCTTTATAGGAGTTTTCAGTAAAAATTTGGAATGTACTTTTTGATGTTTCTTCTTTAATTTTTTTAGTGTATTTAAATACAAATTTGGAATAGTCGAAGAAATTAGGTAGACGAAGATTTGATATTATTTCTATCCTTTTTGAGTTATTTGCTTGTCTTACTCTTAGTAATAGATTTCTTAATATCCGAGTGAAATCGGTAATTCTAGAATCTCCTATAGTTGAACTCGTTTCTATGCATAAATGTAATATCCCAAATAGCAATACGCGTTGCTGAACATCAAAAGAGCTAGTTGAAAATGATTTTAAGAATAAATCTGTGTTATTTTCATCGAAAAGTCGAACCTTATCTTCTTCATAGGATTTTGTGCTAAAAATGGAATTAAAGAAATCCTGGATGTTATCTAAGTCTGATAAAAAATTGAGTGAATTAAATAAAAAATCAACATTTGACTTCTTAAAGTAAGTTCTTTTCAGAGACTCAAAATTTCTTTCAAAACTATTTTCTTTATTTTGTGAATAGTGAAGCATTTCTGCTATATAATAGAAGAAATTAAGAAAATTACTATCTAAAGAACTTTCAGTTTTTTCTCTATAATCCCAAAATAAGTCTGTCCATTTACCATCCACGAGAAAAGCAAAATATTGCTGGTAAGTAACTTTACTGTTTTCGTAAGATAATTTTTCATTAAAGTAATCTGTTTCCTTTTCACTTAAAAGTTGTGAAAATATAGCCTTGAAGTTTTCAAATGGAGTAAGTGGTTTACCTCTTGAGTTCATTTTAATATATAACTCGTCGGTAAGCTTAAACTCGTTTGATTTTATATCTATGTAATCAAAGGTTATGACGTTTTGATTGGTTAATTTATACCAACCGTTCTCACAATCTTTTAATTTTTCATGAATTGTGTCGAGCATTATAAGCATTGCCGTTATGGTTGGGTCGTTCTTCCAAGATGACATAAACCAAGGCATATTAATAATAGTGTCTTTTAATGAATCGCTGATTTGATTCACATCTTTTGCATTAAATACTAATTTTTCACAAAAGCGAGTAGATGAGATTCTCGTCTCATACGTGAATTTTGAAAGTATGTTAGGGATTGTATTTTCCTCCTTAGAAGAAAGAACACCTTTTTTATAGGCAAAATACCAGTGTAACAGCCATAAGGTTGTAAGTCGTTGCTGTCCGTCCAACGGTATAAAATCGGTTTTATCCTTTTCACTTTGAGCTGTATAGCCGTAGACAAAATCGAGATTTAATTTTTCATCTTCACCATTGATTATTTTTTTAATCTTTTCAATAAAGCTGTTTCGTAAATCTTTCACAGAAGTTCTGCCTTGAGCATAATCCCTTTGAATCAGTGGAATCTTGACTGTATTGTTCTCTAATAATTGATAAAAAGTGTAAGTCATAGATTTATTCTTTAACAAAGGTTTTGTACGTTTTCTTTATACTCTTCAAATATCCTTTGCGGTCTTGTTTTGACCAGTAGGCATTATTTTTTGGGTAATCTGTATACGCTTTAAGGAATACGTTTCTTGAGCAAATAGGTATGTAAAATCCTTGAAGTTCTCTCTTTTTTATTTTTTCCCTTTTTACATCAAATACGGAGTTGTTTAATTGACTATTTGTGTTTTTATCAATGAGACATAAGTTTTCTATAAGATGTGCATTAGTCTCATTTAGACCAGATTCTTCATTCATCAACTTATAAACTTCATAATAAATAGCATCGAATGTTTCTTTTTCTAAATCTTCATCTTTAAGTGCATTTTTCATTCGCTTTAAAAGCTCTTTGTAAGAAGGCTTATTAAGATTTTTTAAAGACTTGATGTGGTCTCTTAACCAAGTGTTTTGATGGTCTGCGTTGGATATTGAATTAGAGTTCTGAGCGTGAATGTGTTCTAAACTCCATTTTTCGTTTCCAGTAGTTTTTTTATATAAATGAAATGGAAATTTTGCCTTTTCCTTTTCAGAGTTTAGAGTGCTTACTACATTATGGAGCAGAAGAATGCTGGTAATTAATGGCTTATCATTACTATTACTATCTTCATTTTCGTAACATAAATCTTTTAAGCCTACTTTTACATCTTCACCGTTTTTGTTCTTCCTAATTTTTGAAACACGAATAATTTTTCCTATTTCTTCTATTAAATATTCCTCAAAGGCATCTTTTGTTAAACTCTTTGATTGAGTGATCAATATGTCAATTATCGATGCGCTTTTTAATTCAATTAAGTAACCGATATAATGGTATAATTTTCGGTTATTAAACCACTCTTTATAATACTCAAAGTATTCAATGACTTTTTCCCAAATATGTTTTACCG
Source organism: Zunongwangia sp. (assembly GCF_048269745.1). Taxonomy (NCBI): domain Bacteria; kingdom Pseudomonadati; phylum Bacteroidota; class Flavobacteriia; order Flavobacteriales; family Flavobacteriaceae; genus Zunongwangia; species Zunongwangia sp. The sequence continues at coordinate 172,216 of NZ_JBLXIB010000007.1, forward strand.
CATCAATTCTTGAAAAACCTTCATTTGAAATTATATCATCTAAGTATTTAGATAATATTAAAAACGTTGCGTGCTTAAAGTTTTTAGATTCAAAGTATTTTTTTTCCTTTAAAATCTTATTTGCAATGGCATCAAAAATAAATTCGATATTTGTCGCTTTTGTATTCTCAGTATTATTTAAGAAATACCAAAACTCTTCATACTGTAAGGTGTACTCTATATTGTCCCATTCAGAAGCGATTTGAAACAATCTCATTTTATTAAAAGGCAATTCTTCTTCAGTATATTTATCACTCTGTAGCAATAAGGCTTTAATAAGCTCTGCGTCTGTAAGCGGTATCTTACCAACATTAAGCCGGATGAATACGTCTATAGGATTTGTTGTCGCTGCTACTTCATACCAGATAAAACGAATATTTTTATTACCTACATCAGTAATATCTAGAAGAATTGGAATTAGTTTATTCTTTGCTCCTGCGTGACTTGAAAACCACTTATTTATATAATCGTAACTTTTAGAGATGTGATAAAAGTCAATATTGGAATCATCAATTCCATTCTTGAATTCACCTTGTTTCAGATAAATTTCACTTTCTGGTCTAGTCTCATAGTTGAGTGTGAAAAGTTCTTGATGGTATCCATCTTCAAACCTTCGTTCTTCTAGATAGGTGATTATTAGAAAAAGTGTAGTAAGTCTCTGCTGTCCGTCAAGAACGTTATAAGAGTCTTCTCCTTCTTTTGTTTTCTGAACAACTATAGGCTGTAGACAGTAAAACTCGCCATTATTCGCAGTTTTTGAAAAGTACCATATATCATCAAGTAACTCTGTTACTTCTTGTTTTTCCCAACGATATCCTCTTTGATAATGAGGTATCACAAAGTCTTTTCCAAATAATTCTATAAACGCGGTCGTACTGCTCATTATTCTATTTAATTTATATTGGTCAACAACGTGTAGACCAATTACTCTTTGTTAGTTTCATAAACCGCTGCAGGCTCTGCCGCCATTGATAACCTCTCTTCGTCCAGCAAATGCTCGACAGAAAGCTTACCACTTATTAAACGTGGCAATAGTAAATCTCTGGTTTCTTGGAGGACTTGGTTTTTAGATTGAAGAATTCCAATTTCGTCCATAAATGGTTGAATTAGTTCTTCAAAATCATACACGGTATTTTTATCTGGAAAAACTAAATCTAATCCCATAATATCATTCGGATAAACGTGTGGTTGTGCAGCGCCTCTTTGTAAATGGAAAATTTCTTTCTGTCTTGTCTTTAAAGTCAAATAGAAATAATAAAATAACTCAGACATTGTTGAGTCCAAGTATGAGCAATCTGAAGCCCATATATTTTCGTAATACAAGTTTACAAAACCTGCATTTGCTCCAGAAGCGCTAATAGTCATGGTTGGACTTTTAGTATTTGCTTTATTATGAAAATATGCTGGAGTTAATCCACCTGCTACAACTGGTATATTACCTTCTTTTACCGTATTTTTTGTTATGTTCTTACCTTTTTTGAACTCAACAAAATCGCCAATAACTCCATTTTTCCACCCATAAGGAATCGCATCAGCATTTTCTCTATCTATTTCTTTACCATCTTTATCTCTGTAAACAATATTTTCATAACCAGGAAAACGTAAGCGTACAAACCATTCTTTATAGATTTCGCTTGCCATTTCTTCTAATAGCTGGATGCGCCGGTTGTTGTTTTCTATGAGGTCGTCGTAGGCTGAGAGGATTGAAGCGATTTTTTTTTGAAGTTCAAAACTTGGTAATTTAACTTTTAGTCGTTCGATAATTCCATTATTTAAGCTAGCTCTTGTTGTAAGCGTAGAATAAGCGGTCACTTCTGCCCTAAAATATGGGCTTCTTAAATAATATCCTATAAATCTAGGGTGAACTACATCATCAGTTTTTGGTCTTAATCTTTTTGTAAAACCATTAAAAGTTGCATTAGGGTAATCTTTAAGAGCAACAGTGCTCATTCCAAGTTCTTCAATAGTTTCACTTGTTCTGGTCAGAAAAACATCACCTTTCTTTACAGAATGATTCAGCTGTTCTTTTTCATTTGAATTAACTAGCTGACTAAGTTTTTCTGGTACAAAATAATTCCAAAAAACATCCGAAAAAGATAGAAACGGTTGACCAAATCCAAACTGATCCGCAGACTTTGATAATCCTGAACCAATTTCATATAATTCATCCAACTTATACTCTTTGAATACTGACATTATATATTTGAATTTTCAATTACTTCCATCAACTCTAAAGCTTGAGTATTTAATACGGATAGCTTTCTTTTATAAGAGGTTAGTTTTTTACGGAATTCTTCAACTGAAGTATTATCCTCTTCAATTTCAACTCCTACGTATCTTCCAGCATTTAAGGAATAATCCTGTTCTTCTACATATTCTTCCTTACTTGCCATTTTACACAAGCCCACCACATCTTTATATTCCGCTTCTGGGAAACGGTCTTGTAGCCAGGTAATTTGCTCGACCCAGTAGGCTTCTTGTTCTATGGCTTCTATATATACTTGTAAAGCTTCTTCTAGCGGTTTATCTGCTCGTGAGAGGTTGTGACCGGACCATTGTTTATCGTTTTTGAGCTTTAGATTCTTATCGGCTATTTTATATAAATCGACTATGGTTTTACTATCTTTTTTAAGTACTGTAGCGTCATTATTATTTTGGGTAACTTTAAACTGTAAATGCAGCGTTGCTTGCTTTTGTGCCTCGTTATCTAGAGGTACTTCACCAGAGGCAAACATTGAAGCCTCAATAAGCGTTTCGTTAGCTTCAGGCACTTCGACTCCACTCTGCACAGGTTTTTTTAGTTCGAAGGATTCCAGTTTGTTGTAAAAGTCAGTTTCGGCCAGCACTTTCTTTTTTGCAGGCGTGTGTTTTTCTTCTTTAGACGTTTTCGCGTAAGCGGTAAGATTATCTACCAGTTTGTTTAATTCCTTTCCTAAACCTTCTTTATGCGTTTTTACGGCCTCACTCGCGGTACGTGCTTTTGTGATGTAGTGATTAATTAATGACAGGTAACGCTCTTGCTCGCCACGATACAAACGCACGATGGCGGCAAGGTTAAGTTGGTTTTCTTCTGTCCACTCACGGTGTGCGCGGTCTATTTGTTTATATACATTGCGGGCATCTATAAAAAGAATTTTATCCCTGCGGTCGGTCTGTACTTTTGCCTTATCAAAAAACCAAAGCGTAGCCGGCAGTGTTACCGTAAAAAACATATTAGACGGCATACTAACCATACAGTCTACAATGCCGCTATCTACTATTTTCTTGCGTATATCGTACTCTGAGTTTCGGGCATCGCTGGCACTGTTAGGCATTACAAAGCCTGCACGACCTGTGGCATTTAACGAGGTGGCAAATAGCGAAATCCAGAGATAGTTAGCATCACTTATTTTATCGTCTTTTTTGCCTTTATTTTTTGGTAAGCCGTACTCATAGAAACGCTTATCGTTTTTAACAGTACTTTCTTTTACCGATTTGACATTAAATGGTGGATTTGCCATTACATAATCAAAGGCACCATAGCTGTTATGTGGGTCGTTTTCATACGAGTTGGTTTCATAAATCTCACCACGTAGGTTGTTTACCAATAAGTTCATTTTTGCCAGTCTTACGGTCTCACCCATATATTCTTGACCACATACATAGATATCATTAAGGTCCTGGTTTGCTTCCCGTATAAATGAGCCAGATTGTACAAACATCCCACCAGAACCGCAAGCTGGGTCATAGATTTTACCTTTGTAAGGTTCTATGACTTCTACAATAAACCGCACCACAGAGGTAGGTGTAAAGAACTCGCCACCTTTTTGCCCTTCACTCAAGGCAAATTTCCCTAAGAAATATTCATAGATTTTACCAAAAACATCACCAGAGGCATCTCTGGGGATATCGCTAAAGCTTTTAAGTAGCTGCGGTAAAATATCATCTTTCTTTTTTTCAATATCAAAATAAGCTTCAGTAGGTAACACGTCCTGAAACTTGGCATCTTGATATTTTTCGATCCCTTTCATCGCATCGCGTAAGGCTTCAGCCATCTTAATTTTTCCAGGGAGGTTAAGCAAATACTCAAAACGTGCATTTTCTGGTAGGTAAAATCCACAGGTTGCTATGGCGATCTTATCGATACTGCGTTCTACACGAGTACCTTTTTCTGCGCTATATGTTTTCAGTATTTGGTCTTCATGCTGTTTGTATTTATTATCTGCAAACTTAAGAAAGATTAATCCCAATACGGGTACTGCATAATCTGCTGCTTTAAGACCACCATAAGCACGTAGAGCATTTGCACTGTCCCATAATTTATCTTCCAGTTCGTTGAGTTGTTCGTTAGTCATTTACTTATTTAGGAATATTATTTTTTCGATTATCTGTTTTTCTTGAATCTTTTTTTACTTGACAGTCTCTGAGACTAAAAGCTATTTTTGGTTAACCTGAAAATCTCACCAATTTTAAATAGGGTTTCAAGACTAGGCTAATACCTATTTTGCAGGTATTTATTAAGGGTATTAAAGCTTTTGCCCAACTACTCAGCTAGCAAAAACGGCTTAAACCCTTTTTTCCAGAAGTACTTTAATTAGTTTCATTGTATTACGTTATGTTTTATGAAAAATCCGCAAATAGCGGTCAATTTATATTGTAGTATTTACTTTAAAAATTTCCTCATATCTCTACTTCCATGCAGTACCCTAACAATTCTTAAATGATCTTTTAGAATCCGATAAAAGATGATGTGAGAAGCGTAGGGTAGACTGTAGAGTCCATCTTTAATCTCGTGACGTTGTTTACCTATTTCAGGATTTTTTAATAGAAGTTCAAAGTGAGCACGCAATTCTATTAAATAGTTTAGAGCTTGTTCTTTCCCGAATTTTTTAAGTCCAAATTCATAAATAGCTTCGATATCTTCTTCTGATTTTTTTGAAAGGATGTAGTAATCCATTAAGAATTCTTCTTAGCTTCAATAATTTGATCCATCGTTTGATGGCTTTCAGGACCATCCCAACCAAGCTCAATCTCTTTTCTTAAATCCTGAATTACTTTTTCACGATAGATTCCGTGAAGTCGTAGGGCATCTCTAATTACCTCGCTATTATTTTGATATTCTCCCGAAGCGACTTGCTTAGAGATGTATTCTTCCTGTTTTTTTGTGAAGCTAATATTCATAACTATATCTATATATATCAAATATAGATATATTGAAATTTAAAATCAAATTATTTCGCCTGCAATTGCTATTACTGATTTTCGGTAATGTGATTCTCTTTATTTTAATGAGAGTTTTTTGTTTTTTTATCTCTCAATTTTTTTTAAGATTTATTATTGTCCTTTAAAGGATATTTTGCCCCAATCACCATCCCTCACTTTTATAAAGATCTAATTATCCTTATTTTCTATAAATCGTTACTTACTTTTTTATCTTCTAAGACTAAATCTCTGAATTTTATGAGGTTAACTTTTAAAATTTGAAATTTTAGCTTTTGGGTCGTTACATTATACTCCGGATAATTTATAAAGGCAGAATATACTCGTTCATTTCCTATTTTATACCACTTACTATTAGAACATAGCTCTTCTGTTCCCTTTTTGATTAGTTCTTCATCAAATCCAGAAACATCTAATTCATATATAAAAAAATTGTGGTCATGAATTTTGAAACCTTCGGAATGGTAAAAAGTATTTTTCTTAATAGAATGCTTTAATAGTCCGATTATAATATTGTTGTTTTTATGATACATCTAATTCTTTTTTGGTTCGGCAAAGATTGGTTTTTTGATTCTATTTTTATCCAAAATAATTGAATAAAGGCTTATGAGCTTTATATATGGCTACTTGCCAATTCCTAGTTATTTCCATATTTCTTTTATTACTTCTCCAATTGTTTTAGGATCAGATCCTTTTGTGCTGTCTTTTTGGGCTTTCAATTCATCTATAGATTTTAGTCCAAAATTTATCGAACCATCAGGATTATTCCAAATACTACAAATATATTCAATCCCTTTTTTTAGGACTATATCTCTATCAAATTTAATTGGTTTTAAAAAATTGGGTTGGGTTTCTTTTGTTCTGTTTAGTTTTTGTGGAACATTAAAATTCAGGCTCGATTCCGTAAACACAATATTTTTTCGATTTATTTCTAACTCATTAGCTAGTTCAGGCAGAAAGTATATTTTCTGAATTCTGTTGTGTAATGGATCTCTTTGAATTTCTATTAAAGATAATCGGTCAAGTTTTTCGATAATTGGCCAATAATGTTCAAAATTAGTTTGAATTACTTTTTTTTGTAAAGATCTATAGTTATCAAATTCTATAACTTTTTTTAAAACAGCTAATTCCTCTCTGGTTAACTTATTCCAATAACGAGCTTTTATAGCATACTTTAAGCGGTGATTTTTTGGACTTGTAAAATCATCATTTAATGGAGTGGGATCTAATTTAGATCTACAATCTGAACAGTGAAAATATGGATTTTCGATTTTACTTTTCGCTGTTGATTGGCTTGTAACAGGAATTATAATTGGTTTTTTACATTCAACACATTCATCTAAAAATAGCTTTGTTTTGGAATTATTCTTTACAATTGAATTTAACTTGGGTTGGGTGATTCCGAATTTATTCCTCAACTTGGTTGGAGAATAAAGAAATGTTCTGTTCTCAATTTTCCAATATTGGTTTATAATCTTAACAATCTGTTTATCCAGATTTTCGTTGAATTCTGTTTCTAAGCAAGGATATTTCATTTTATTCTAAATTTTATAATGTATTAGGCGTTTACTGAATATGAAAATACAGCTATGTATTTAGCTTTAAGTGTTTTGTGTTTTACTAATTCCAATTCTTAAAATCTTCAAGTGCTTTAGGGTGCTCATTTAAAAATTGTTTGAAATATTCACTAGTATCACTTTTCCCTTTCTCATAGGCATCTTGCTCTAATTGATCTGTTCGAGATATCGCATATATGCTATAACCCGAAAACAATAAGACAGATAGTAATAATCCAATTAAGGTTTTGGTAAACCATGCTGGATAGAAGGAGGTATTCTCAAATTTTTCAATCGCCTTATCTGATACCTCTTTTTGTTTCTCAGTAAGTTCTTGAAGATGAGTAGAAAAATTTTGCATAATTTCAACCATTCTGGTATTATCCGGCTCTAATTTTATCGTCTTCGTTTTCGCTATAATTCCATTTAGTCTTTCGACACTTCCTTTAAATTCATCAATTTCTTCGGTTAGCAATGCAGCTAAATCTTCAATTCTAGCCATTTTATCAACGTTTTAGGGTTATATTTTTTTCTTTAGTTTCATTAGGTATTTTTGCAAGAGAACCATGTAAATCATAGTATTGATCATTAATTTTTATTTTTTTATCTCTCAATGTTTTTCGGAATGCTATCGAATGTTGAAGTAAATCTTTAAGTACATTTTTTCCACTCATGTTTCGATGTACCTCACTACCTTTAAACTTCTTATTGGAGTAATTGAAGGTAAAACCCTGCAATTTGTTAGCAGCATTAATCACTGGTTGTACATCAATCTTATTTTGTCTCATTAATTCTACATAGTCTGTAATACTTTTAGGCTTTACTTTTAAGATTTGCAAATGATGATTGTAGATTAGTTGACGTTCGACTTTCGTCCTTAACTTATTTTTTTCTAATACAGATTGTACCGTCTCCAGGCCAAGTTTAGAAGCTGTTTCTGCAGCCATTCTTTGGGATTTTTTTCCAATGAAAGAATCGTCATAGGCTGAGCCATCAAAATCTATCCGATTAGAATACAAATGGATATGGGTGTGGTGCTTGTCTCTGTGCAAAAATCCAATTGCCTGGCGATCTCCTAATTCCATTTTCCGACTAAATTCTTTACAAATAGCATGGAGCATTTTATTATCTAACTTAGTTTTATCGGCTATAGTTGGACTTAAAACAAAACTTATAGTGTTTCTATAGCAGTTGTCATTTAAGCGCTGGATATATCTGAATTCTTTTGAAAGTTCTTCAGGAGTATGCCCAATAAGATTATTACGATAAACTATTTCAGCTTCTTTTTCATTGTTCCAACCGTATTGCATAGAAGCCTTGGTATGCGAAATACTTTTTCCTTTGCCGATCATCCTTTAAACTTCTGAAGTTCATTTTTTATTTGAATTGTAAGTTTCTCGACTTCCTTGGAAAGTGCTGGATTTCTTTTTTTGAACATATTACTTATTCGCGTAAAATTGAGATTATAGCGAATGAGCATTTTATAGATTTCAATTTGCTCATCACTTAAACGCTCCGTAATTTTTTTATCCAGTGCAGAACGCCTACAAAATTCACTCACACTTAAACCACATTTTTTAGCTCTTATGGCAATTAATTTTTTCTGGTACTTCGTAGTTCTGAATTCTATTTTGGTTGTTGCTTTCATAATCTTTGTGATCAACGAGAACAAAGCGAGATTGTCCTGACAAGGACACATCTCGAAATGCTAACGCATTAGTTAATTTTTGTAATTCATCCACCATCCATTTATATCGGTAAAACCTTCATATAAAAGAGACATATCAAAACATTTTGAGCTTTGCTCTAGGAGTGTTTTAGTGGCATTTTTGCCGGAATTATCACGGTCTAAATACAGTTCTATACAATCATATTTTTGATAATAGTTTTTCAATTCAGCAATAAAGGAGAGTGAGTTTAGAATAAGGAAATCGGCTTTTTTAATCAAAATAGGCTTGTAACAAATAAGTGAAAGAAAGTCGAACATTCCTTCGCAAACAATCAAGTTAGATTTATTATTTTGGATTAAACTTATAGTCTTTGGAGAACTACTATTTTTGAAAAACTTATTTCGAAGTTCATATCCACCCAATCGATTTTTAAGACCGATAGAAAAATAAGTTTTACCTCTAAAACTGTAATTAACTTCGTAACAAAATTGCTGAGCTACATGTAGATCAATTTTTCGCTCTTTTAGATATCCTTTTAAGGCATTATGCTTAATAGGCATACTCTTTATTATGTTTATTTTCTCAGCAGATTTATCAAGAGATTTTTGCTGGTGAAAAGAAAAAGAATAGTTACTATCGCTTAGGAATAAAAGTGCTTCCGAAATTGTACAATTTTGAAGTCTCATTACTAAATCGATTACAGTTCCTCCACTGCCAAATCCGAAATCATACCATGTATTTTTTTTTAGATTAATCTTGAATGACGCCTTTTGTTCATTTCGGAAAGGGCTTAAATACCAAATTTCATGATTATTTTTTTTCATTTCCCTAGCACCTATTTTTTTCAAAACAGCTGTTAAATTTATGTTTTTCGCTTTTTTACAATTCATGACTTCTCTAGATTTTCATTTAATGCTTACCTAGTTACCTAAGTGATTTAATTATTTGATAATGAGTTTTTTAAATTTTAGGTAACCTAATTTTATTAGTTACCTAAGTTACCTAAATGTGCATTTTAGGTAAGTAGATTTATAAGTTACCTACCTAAGTAATGTTTTAAATATCAGTTGTTTACAAAGTTTTAGGTAACTAGGTAACTATATTTAGAGATTTAAGTATTTATGGATTAAATCCCCAAGGACTGTTCTTAAATTTTGGTCTTGCTTTATATCCATAAACCTGCCTTTTTGGATGTTTAACCCGTTCAAAGCCATATTTTTTAAGCGAGGATCCAAGTCGTTGTCTGTTCAATTTCTTCCCCATAACAGCCAACTCGGTTTCAATATCTGAAGCTGTTCTGAAATAATCTAAATCATCAGTAATATCATAAAACCTTAGTATGAACTCACTTTCTACGGTCTGAATCGTAAATTGTTCATTTCTCTTCTCGTTTAATGCTACTTCTTCTACAGTAAGATCTGATTTAAATTGAGGTTGATGTCTGTAAATATGATATGCCTGAATCCAAAAGTTGTTAATATCAAATTCATCACTGTATTTGAAGTTGATTCTACCAATGACGTTAAAAACTATCCATCGCACACTTCCGGTATCATCTGTAAGAAATTCGGTTTTATTGGTACTTCCCAAAAAGCTGCAAATACGATATAACAATGTAGATTTATCAGCATAGGGAAGTCGCTCATTAACTGTCATTTGAGAGATAAGAGATTTTATAGAATTAATATCATGTTTACCTAAAATGTTTAGCTCTTCCAGGTTAGCTATAAATCCCTTACAAAGCTTAATTCTATCATCTTTACTTACTCCAATATTTTCATAATAATAACGCATTAAGGCTTCCGGACAGATATTCTTTAAATAGGTAGACTTTCCGGCGTGTTGAGCACCATTAGCCAAAACCAGGCAATGTTTGTTGATTTGGTTTGGGTGAAATACGGTTTTTATAGCACGTACCGCCCATTTTTTCAATTGCTGATAAAATAATTCATCATCATCGGTTTTGACGTATGAAGCATACTGTTTGATGTAGTCTTTTCCATCCCATTGAGCTAGCGAATAAAAGTATTCTTTAATAGGATTATAATCTGGGACAAAATGACTTTTCAAATAGATTTTAAAGTTCTGTGGGCTTGTATTAATCTTCTCGCGATTTAGGTGTATAAGCAATGAAGATTCATTAAAAGTAATTTCATCGGTTGTTTTACGATTATAGATTTCATAATCTAAAGATATTTCGTTGAATTTAATCTGATAATGTTTCGTTAATTCCTGATGTATCTTATCGTAAACTGAGTCTTTATGATCGGACTGATCATATGCATTTAATTCTTCCATAATCAATAGAGATTGATTAGAGTATAATGCGTATATTTACATTCTACTCTATGTTACGAGTTAATAAAGATTAAAGGCATTCAAAACGGCAATTTTGAATGCTTTACTTTTTTCTGGTGTTAATGTAATCTTGAGCTTTATCCTCTATCTGAGAAATAGATTGACTTTTGTTCTGGAGAAGCCAAGTATCGATTTCTGACTTCTCGAAGAAAAGCGTCTTGCCATTTGGTTTTGAAAATGGAATGACATTCTTATGAACAAGCTTGTAGATATAAGATTGCTTGTAGCCGGTATAGTTAATTAAATCTTCTACAGTAAGAATTTCCTTTGATGAACCTACGATTAGCTTTTCTAATCGGTCCAATTTCTCTAAAATTAATTGATTTTCCATTGTTACGTTTTTTTGTTAACGATAACAAAGTTGGAATAAAGGAAACTTTAAAATAGCCGTATGTTAACCAAGGTTAACAAAATTTTTGTATGTTAACAAGTAAAAGCATTATCTATTTCGCTTTTATGGGGTGGTTTTCTGCCTTTATTTTCTTCTCTTTTATACGCTGCGGATAAGCTCCTTGGATTAGGAGTTTTATTTTTATTTTTGAAAATTTTCAAAAAAACATTAAATGTGAAATTTCGATCACCTGCTGCCAATACATCTTTAAAGTATTTTGTATCTACCTGATTCATATTTAAGTTAAAGGAAGGTTCTTCTGGTACGTTGCCATTATAAATTATATTTGCAAAGAGCTTGTAATCTATTTCGTTTGAGTTTACATCGATTAGTTCAATTAAATTGTTATATGCTAAGCTTTGATATATTGACATTAGTTCATTCTTCTGCCATTTAAGTTCATATAGTCTGTTACTTTTAGTTAGAATTTTTTTTCGACTTTTTGGAATAAAACTTTTTTCGAAATTTGGATGCCAGGTATAAAAGAGAAAGAAATTGCAAGCTGTATAAACTGTAATTATCAGGGTAGAAATATAATAACGTTCCAAAAATAATCTTTTATCCAAAGTGATATATTGAACTATAAATAGAACACTAAAAGCTCCAAAAATTAAATAAACCAAAAGTCGAGGCCTTTCGATTTTTTTATTAAAAAAGTCTGTTCTAAGATCGAACATAAAGGCTATAGAGTAATTTGTAACTACCTTAAGTTCTTTTAAGAATAGGAAAGAAGTGGTTAGTATCATTATACCGCTCATAATATAGTAACCTGTCTGCGATCCGTAATAGTTAATAAGAGTGGAAATTATAAATCCTATAAAACTAAGTGCTAATAAATGTTTTTTGATACTCATAATTCTATAGTTGGTATTAAATTAGAGGCTTCCTTCATTTTTTGATCTACAATTTTTGCATAAATGGCTGTAGTTCTTATTTCTTTGTGCCCTAAACGCTTGGATACCGTATATATATCTGCTCCATTTTCTAATAGTAATACTGCATTGGTATGCCTTGCACTATGAAAAGTTATATGCTTGAAGATTCCGGCTCGATTACACCAACGTACTAATTCATTGTTGTAAACTGCTGAATATTTTAAGCCGGTAAAAACTCGATCCATCGGGTTTTTACGTTCTCCTAATAAATCTCGAGCTTGCTTTGATATGTACAAATATTCTACACCATCCGTTTTTTTCTGAATAAAATTAATTCGGCTTTGGCTATCTTCATCACGCACTTCAGCCCAATACATTTTATTGATGTCTGACCATCTTAATCCCGTTAAACATGAAAAAAGAAAAGCTGATTTTAAAATTTCATATTTGCATGGAGTTTTAGCTAACTTTTGTAACTCTTGAAATGTTAGATACTCTCTTTGACTCTCGGCCTGCTCAAATGATTTTATCTTACTGCTGTAATTAATAGATAAATATCCTTCATCAAAGGCGGCTCTGAGTGCAGCTTTAAATTTATTGAAATAAGTGTATTTAGAGTTAAGGGACAGGGAAAGGTTACTTTTTGTTTGTGCATCCTTATCAAAATACTGGCGCACATTTTTCACAAAATTTTCATCTACTTCATCAAAAGTAGTATTTGGTTTGATGTGACGTTTTAGGTGTACTAGGGTAGCCGTCCAAGTGCCATAATTTTTTATGCTATCACTTTTTTCCTCGGCTTTCTCATTAAAAAAATCCAGGAACCGGCGTTTCGATTTTGCTGTATTTTTTAGATCAAATCGTCCTTGATAAAATTCTGCTTCTCTTATGGCCAGAATTTTTTTGGCTAAAGCTAAAGTTTCTTTATTGTCTTTTCTTTCAGTGGCATTTTTAGGCTCACCGTGTAAAAACAACTTCAAATTTTCATTTTCACGAATATGTCTTCGTTTACCCTCCGGCGTTGTTTCAGAACCTTTATAATATTCTATAGATAAACTTATCTTACCACTTTTTAATTTTCTTTTTTTTAGTGATATCTTCATAATGGAGTACGTTTGTACTACATATTAAAAAAATGCAGTACATATGTAGCAACGAATATAATAACAAAGAACATAAAAGAAAAACAAAAATCATGTAAATACCTGTTTTTCAAATAAAAGAAATAAAAGTAAACGTAAAGAAATATTATTTATTTCCCGATACAAAAATTAGCAAAAATATTCCCCAGTAAATCATCATTAGTGATTTCACCAGTGATTTCTCCAAAGTGATGTAGGGCCTGTCTGATATCGATAGCCAGTAAGTCACCAGATAGATCCATATTTAAGCCATCTTCAACTTTATTGATTTCTTCTAGGGCTTTAAGCAGGGCGTTATAGTGACGGCTGTTGGTAACGATAGTGTTGTTATTTCTCAATGCACCGGTATTTACATAATTTAAAAGTTTTTCTTTTAATTCTTCAACACCTAAACCTGTTTTTGCTGAAAGTAAATGAAGATCTAGGATTCTGGACGTTAAAATCTCAGCTTGTTCTTCTGCTAACTGGTCGATTTTATTGGCGATAATTACCAGTGGTTTTTGTGGATATTTATTCCTTATTTTCTCAATCTCCACCTGAATCATACTCAGAGAAGTTTCGTTTTCTTGAAGCTGACTTGCATCTACGCTACCTTCAGAAAATTCAATTTTACTAAGTCTAGAAGTATCAAATAGATAGATTACCACCTGAGCTTGGCCAATTTTCTCGAATGTTTTTTTAATCCCGATGCTTTCTACCACATCTTTGGTTTCTCTAATTCCGGCAGTATCGATAAATCGAAAACCAACGCCACCAATTGCAAGTTCATCTTCGATAACATCGCGTGTGGTTCCTGCAATTTCAGAAACAATGGCTCGCTCTTCATTCAGTAACGCATTAAGTAAAGTTGATTTTCCAACATTAGGTTCGCCAACAATGGCAACAGGAATTCCGTTTTTCAATACATTTCCGGTCGCAAAAGAATCGATTAGGCGTTTTAAAACCTTTTGGATTCGAGCTACTAAATCTCTAAACTGATCACGATTCGCAAATTCAACATCTTCTTCAGCAAAATCCAATTCCAGCTCAATAAGCGATGCGAAATTCAATAATTCTTCTCGTAAACGTTGAATTTCATTTGAAAATCCACCACGCATTTGTTGCATTGCCATTTGGTGAGAGGCAGCATTTTCAGAAGAGATTAAATCGGCTACCGCTTCAGCCTGGCTTAAATCCATTTTGGCATTAAGGAAAGCTCTTAGGGTAAATTCACCAGCTTCTGCAGAGCGACAACCACTTCTTACCAAAAGCTGTATAATTTCTTGTTGAATATAAGGCGAACCATGGCAACTAATTTCGATAGTTTCTTCTCCAGTATAGGATTTTGGCGCTCTAAATACTGAAACTAAAACTTCATCCAAATTACGCTGGCCATCTACAATGTTTCCTAAATGAAGGGTATGCGTAGGTTGCTCCTCTAATTTTTTTCGACTTTTCGCTTTAAATAAAGGTGCCACTATCGAAATGGCTTCAGGCCCTGAAACTCGTATTACAGCAATGGCTCCGGCACCCGATGGTGTGGCAAGCGCAACAATGGTATCGTTTAATTTCATAGCTGCAAAGATAATAAAGAATAAGGGTATAAAAGAATATTTGATTAAACTGTAACATTCAGTTTTTTGTTTCGTCTTTAAAGTACAGTTCCATTTACAGGAAATTTAGTAACCATCAAATCATCAATTATGGAAGTTTATTCAGCAAAACGTGAAGACCGGCAAATGCTCATGCTTATGCATCTTAGTCAATTATTAGATTTAATAACCGGAATAGGAGGTTTTATTATTCCGCTTATTTTATGGATAACTCAGAAAGATAAAATTGACAATATGGATGAACATGGAAAAGAAATCTTGAACTTTCAGATTAGTTTATTTATCTATTCAATTATAAGTATTCCATTAATTCTTTTATTTGGTTTTGGATTCTTGTTATTAATCCTTGTTGGAATTATTGGTTTTGTTTTCCCAATTATAAATGCAATTAAGGCGAATAATGGAGAGCCAGCTTATTATCCAATGACAATAAGAATTTTACAATAAAAAATCAGACTGGAATAATCGATTTTCAGTTTTATTCATCAATCAAAAAACAAAACCCATTCAAATTTTTGAATGGGTTTTGTTTATATGATATTTTCTGAAATTAATAACAGAAAAAGTATAGTTGTTAATCTAGCTATTAAGCATTACCGGCATTACTAACATGGTAATAGTCTCTCCAGGATCTAGTCCGTCTACAGGAGTTAAAATTCCGGCGCGATTTGGTAAACTCATTTCTAACTGTACTTCGTCTGAATTTAAATTATTCAGCATTTCTGTTAAAAATCTAGAGTTGAAACCAATTTGCATATCATCACCTTGATATCCACAAGTTAAACGTTCTTCAGCTTTATTGCTATAATCTACATCTTCAGCAGAAATATTTAACTCGGCACCAGCAATTTTAAGACGAACTTGGTGTGTCGTTTTATTAGAGAAAATAGAAACTCGTCTAACAGAACTTAAAAATTGATTACGTTCGATAGTCAGTTTATTTGGATTTTCTTTAGGAATAACAGCCTCGTAGTTAGGATATTTACCATCAATTAAACGGCAAATAAGAGTAGTATCATCAAAAGTAAACTTTACATTACTTTCGTTATACTCAATAGTTACATCACTCTCGCTACCTGCCAAAATTCCTTTTAAAAGATTTAAAGGTTTTTTGGGCATAATAAACTCAGCATTCTGTGAAGATTTTACATCTTCTCTAGAATATTTAACCAGTTTATGAGCATCTGTTGCTACAAATGTAAGTCCATTTTCTGCAAATTGAAAAAATACACCGCTCATTACCGGGCGCAAATCGTCGTTTCCTGTTGCAAAAATAGTTTTACTAATTGCTGTAGAAAGTATATCACCCTCAATAATTGTTTTGCTAGGATCTTCAAGGCTCACCGGGTTCGGAAATTCTTCACCATTTGCATAAGCTAAAGCATATTTACCGTGGTTAGAACTAAGCTCGATTGTGTTGTTATCTTCAGCAACAAAAGTAAGTGGCTGCTCCGGAAAGGTTTTTAGGGTATCTAAAAGAAGTTTTGCCGGAACGGCTATTTTTCCTTCAGCATTAGATTCTACTTGTAATTTAGCCGACATGGTTGTTTCTAAATCGGAAGCAGATACTGTTAATTCGTCGTTTTTAAGATCGAAAAGGAAATTATCTAATATTGGTAATGTATTATTATTATTAATAACACCACCAAGTATCTGAAGCTGTTTCAGCAAATAACTGCTGGATACAATAAATTTCATTGGCTTTTTATTGATTTGTTAGAATCATTTACAAAGATATTTGAATACTTCAATTTTCCTTACTTCTTTCAATAATTTTTATCAACATTTATAAATAGTTGTTAACAAGTAACTTATTGAATTTCAGTTCTGTTGTCAATTTTGTTAAAAAAATGAAGCAGATTTTGTTTAAATTCAATACTTATAAATACCTATTTTTTATACCGTTTAGTTCGGATCCAAAGGAAAAGCATCGCACAAATGCCTAATATTGCTAAAGGTAGACCAATAGTTATAAATTGCCATTTAAAACGTTGATTTTTGATTTTTTGAGGATCTAAAAACGGAATTTTAATTTCTTTAGAACGGAGTTTTAATAAATCCCGATCGTCTAGCATATAATTAATGGCATTTAGCAGAAATGTTTTATTTCCGTATGTTTTTCCGGTATATCGCTGAAAGCCTAATGGTAGTGGGCGGCCTTTTTGTAACTCGTTTTTAATAACATCTCCATCCGAAACAACCAATAATTGAGTGTTTTTAGAATTATCTTTAGAAGCTTTTATTTTAAATGGCTTAATTCTATTTTTATATACTGAAGAGAAATTTCCTTCTAAAAGCACCGCCAATGCTTGCTCGCCATCAGTGTAAGTTTGTATAGCTGGTTTTTCTCCAACCATAGCTAAACTTATTTTACGTGGTGTACCTTCTACTTTAGTTCTAGGAGAACTACTTAATAATATTGTTTTTTTAACTCCATTTGCTAAAGTATCAATTGGATTTGCAAAATCGAATTTAACGGCTTCAATATTAGAAACAATTGGATTATTACTGGTAGATGAGGTTAATGGGCTATAAAACCAAGGATACGGATTGAAACGAGTATTTCCTTGATTCCCGCTGGCTAGAATTATTGGTGCTGAATATAAATCGTTTACCAAGTCTGGATTAATCCTAATTCCGTAACTAAAAAAGTAATCTAGTAAGTTTAGATTTTTGGGTATAGCGAAAGCTGTGCCACTTGGGTTTAGTAAACTATCCTTATCAATTGCTACATTTTCAGTTAACCAAACTGCCTTACCGCCATTCATTAAATATTGGTCTAAAACATATTTTTCTTTTTCAGAATACGGAATTGTAGGTTTTGGCTCTAAAATTAAATCGAATTTCTGTAAATTTTGAAGTGTTTTTTGCGGATTTTTAGCAACCGAATCTAAGGTGAATGGTGCGATAAAATAATATTGCTGAAGTGTTTTAATAAAATCAGCAATGTATGCATCGGATAATTCTCCGTTACCGCGCATTACCGCAATTTTTTTTGATTTTGGATAGAGCAGTTTCTGGAAAGCATCTATAAATCCGTATTCAAGTTGCTGTACCGAGTTGGTTACACGTTCTTCATCGGTGCTCCCTGTGTTATTTTTAAGTAATTCAATTTTCACACTCTTCTTGCCCAAATTAGCAATTGCCCAAGGAAAAATAACTGTTTCTTCGGATTGCCCATTCTCTTTAACACTAACTCGAGCAGGGGGCATCCCTAACTTATAAAATTCTTCAGCTGCTTTTTTGGCATTAGGGTATTCATTAATCGGATTTACAAATTCGAATTTGATATTGGTGTTATAAGCTGCAAATTCTTCAAGTAGCTGGCGCGTTTCGTTTTGCAACCTTCTAAATTCCGGAGGGAAGTTTCCGTCTAAAAAAACATCTATTACTATTGGATTATCAACATCTGAGATAATATTTTTAGAAGATTTAGCTAAAGTATAGCGGTTGTCTTGAGTAAGGTCGAAACGTTCAAAATAAAATGTACTCGCTATATTTAGCAATATCAATAAAGCAATGCTAAGCAGTATAGATTTGTAAGCGCTTATATTTTTCAAGATTAATGTATTCTTAAATTAGAAATTTTGAAGTGTGTTAGTTTCAAAAATAAAAAAGCAAAACTTATAAAGTAAATAACATCTCTAGAGTCTAGTACGCCTCGGCTTATACTTTGGTAGTGATAATCTATCCCGAAATATTCTATTCCGTAATTCCAAGAACTCATAATATCAAAATCAGCTAATCCTTTACAAGCAAAGTAACTTATAAAGCATAGAAAAACGCTGCTAATAAAAGCTATAATTTGGTTACTAGTTAAGCTAGAGCAAAATAAACCAATAGCGGTATAGCTTCCGCTTAAAAATAATAAGCCTAAGTAACTGCCTAGCGTGGCACCAATATCTAAATTGCCGAAAGGTTTACCTAAAAACCAAATAGCCGCAACATATAAAATACTAGGTAAGATTGAAAGTATAACAACCACTAAATTTCCTAAATACTTTCCGAAAATAAGTTTAGAAATGCTAATAGGTTTTGTAAGTAGTAATTCCATAGTCCCTAATTTTTTTTCTTCAGCAAAACTCTTCATCGTGATTGCCGGAATAAGAAATATAAAAATCCAAGGGGCTAAATCGAAAAATGCTTTTATAGAAGCAAAACCATTATCTAGAATATTATAATCATTAGTGAAAACAAATAAAAATAAACTTGTGACTACTAAAAAAACTCCAATTATTAGATAACCAATGGGGCTAGAAAAAAAGGAACGTAGTTCTTTTTGAAAAATTGCAAACAAAGGCACGGTATTTTTATTTAATGTACTGCAAAGCTAAGATATCGATTTATAAAAACGAATGGAATACCTATTAAATTACTGTAGGTATACACTGCAATGCCCAATAGTTATTTATATTAGGATTGGTAACCGCAATAAATGTTGTTTATTAGGGTAATAGTTGTTTTTTTAGTTCTTTACTAACCGGAGATTTAAATTTTATTGTAACGGTATCTCTGTTTTGTAAGCCAAATAAAGTAGAAGCACTACCTACAGTAAACGGATTACTTTTGTAAATAGCTAACTCTATATAACCGGCAGAATTGAAAAGCGCCAATTTTTTACCATCTTCTTCGCCACGTTTATCTTTAGGAACTTTAAAGTTAATACAGTCGCTATAATTTTCGTGTATTTCGGTGAAATTTACCATACGGGCGCTAAGTGTAAATTCTCTTCCTTTACCAACAGAATCAAATAACTTTCGGGAAATATTAGTAATTACATTTCCGTAATTATCGATATAAAGTACATGCCCAATAATTTGATTTTTTTCAGAATTAATAAGCGGCTCTATTTGTTTTAAATACTTAATTTTTTCAATATTTTTTCCGACTACATCTAAACTACCACCGCGAGCAATATGGCAGGCAACTTTTACAAAAACATCTAAAACAGGAAAATTAGTTTCTATCCGGTCGTGAATATTTATTTCTACAATTTTTTCAGGATTAATTTCTGAAGCTAGTAAAGACAAAATTCCGTTATTGGCACAAATAAAATAATGGTCGTCTAATAAAACAGCCAAATGTTTATTTTCGGGAGTAAGTTCAGAATCTATTCCTATAATATGAATGCTCCCTTTTGGGAAACTGCGATAAGCATTTTTTATAATATAGCTAGCTTCACTTATATGGAATGGAGAAATACTATGAGAAATATCTACAATTCTTACTTCTTTCAATTCATTATAAATAGCCCCTTTTACAGCAGCAGCAAAATAATCTTTCTCTCCAAAATCTGTTGTTAAAGTGATAATTGGCATATGTGATTATTGCTAGTTTTTTAATTGGTAAAACGTAAATTTGATTAAGTTTGTATAAGTAGCGAAGATAATTTATTTAACGGTTTCTTTATTTAAAATTTAGCTAAAATACTGAGATTGGCTATATAGAAATTCTTCTGTAAATTAGCTTTTACAAAAATGAGGATAATTGTAAAACAAAATTAACCTATTTATTAAAAATCAAGCTTTTGAACGAACTTCTTATTGAACTTTCAGAGATTAGTCCGCGTGAATTCTTCGGGCAACAAAATCAAAACATCGAATTATTAAAAAAATATTATCCAAAACTCAAAATTGTAGCAAGAGGAAACAAGATTAAGGTTTTTGGAGACGATGAAATGTTAGAAGAATTCGATCAGCGTTTTACAATGCTGGTAGATCATTTTAGAAAGTTTAATAAATTAGATGAAAATACGATAGAACGAATTTTAACTAGCGATAATCGGGAAGAATACCAAACTTCAGTAGAAAGTGGAGAAACACTTGTACACGGAGTAAGTGGGCGTTTAATAAAACCACAAACTGTAAATCAGCGAAAATTAGTAGAATTATCGAAAAAGAACGATTTAGTTTTTGCTATTGGCCCTGCCGGGACCGGTAAAACATATACTAGTGTTGCATTAGCAGTACAAGCTTTAAAAGAGAAAAAGGTAAAACGTATTATTTTAACAAGGCCTGCAGTAGAAGCAGGTGAAAATTTAGGCTTTTTGCCGGGCGATTTGAAAGAAAAACTAGATCCGTATATGCAACCGCTTTACGATGCATTGCGAGATATGATTCCTGCTGAACGATTAGATTCTTTTATAGAAAAAGGAGTGATACAAATAGCACCTTTGGCATTTATGCGTGGCCGAACATTAGATCATGCTTTTGTGATTTTAGATGAAGCACAAAACACAACTCATGCCCAAATGAAAATGTTTTTAACCCGAATGGGGAAGAGTGCAAAATTTATTATTACGGGAGATCCGGGGCAAATCGATTTACCACGTCGCACAGTTTCAGGTTTAAAAGAAGCACTATTAGTTTTAAAAGAAGTAAAAGGAGTTGGTATTTTATATCTAGACGAAAAAGACGTAATTCGCCATAAACTTGTAAAGAAAATTATTGCAGCATATAAAGAAATAGAGCATAACGAATAAAATATATAATAAGAAAGCAGCTAAAATGAATAATACGTTAACAGTAACTAATTATAATTTCCCTGGTCAAAAATCGGTTTATAAAGGTAAAGTACGCGACGTGTATACTATGGAAGACGATAAGTTGATTATGATTGCTTCCGACCGACTTTCCGCTTTTGATGTTGTAATGCCAAAAGGAATCCCATATAAAGGACAAATTTTAAATCAGATTGCCACCAAAATGATGAAAGCAACTGAAGATATTGTTCCTAATTGGTTAGAAGCAACACCAGATCCTAACGTAGCAGTAGGAGAGAGTTGTGAACCATTTAAAGTAGAAATGGTTATTCGGGGCTATTTGTCGGGGCATGCAGCTAGAGAATACAAAGCCGGTAAACGAATGTTATGTGGTGTAGAAATGCCGGAAGGTATGAAGGAAAACGATAAATTTCCTTCGCCAATTATTACTCCTGCAACAAAAGCAGAGCAAGGGGATCACGATGAAGATATTTCAAGAGAAAATTTATTAAAACGTGGAATTGTTTCCGAAGAAGATTATGCTCAGTTAGAAGATTATACTCGTAAATTATTCAAGCGAGGAAGCGAAATTGCAGCAGAACGCGGATTAATTTTAGTAGATACTAAATATGAATTTGGAAAAACAAAAGATGGAAAAATTGTTTTAATAGACGAAATTCATACTCCAGATTCTTCACGATATTTCTATGCAAATACTTACCAAGAACTTCAGGAAAAAGGAGAAGCACAAAAACAATTGTCTAAAGAATTTGTGCGCCAATGGCTAATCCAAAACGGATTCCAAGGAAAAGAAGGACAACAAGTTCCTGAAATGACTAATGAATATATCGAATCGGTAAGCCAGCGTTATATTGAGTTATACGAAAATATTACCGGAGAAACATTTGAAAAAGCATCTGTATCTGATATCGAAAAAAGAGTTGAAACTAATGTGTTACAATATTTAAAGTAGAGTTATAAACTTATAGTACATTTTAGAAAAGGAATAAGCTTCGGTTTATTCCTTTTTTTGTGTAAACTTTTGTGAAATTAATTGTTTTCTTATAATAAATTGTCAAATTTTCAATAAATTTAAAGAGCTTAACTAAAACTAGCTGTTTAAATTATGAGTAATTACCACATCAAACATTTTGAAGAATATTTTCAAGTGTATCGAAAATCGGTACAAGAACCTTTAAATTTTTGGGCAGAAATAGCAGAAGAACATTTTACCTGGCGAAAGAAATGGGATAATGTTTTAAAATGGGATTTTGCTAAGCCTGAAATTAAGTGGTTCGAGAATGCTAAATTAAATATTACAGAAAATTGTATAGATCGGCATTTACTAACTAGAGGGGAGAAGACTGCCATTATTTGGGAACCTAATAGTCCCGAAGAAGAAGCTCAGCATATAACATATAACCAACTTCATCAAAAAGTAAATAAATTTGCAAATGTTCTAAAGGAGAAAGGAATAAAAAAGGGAGATCGGGTTTGTATTTATTTACCAATGATTCCGGAATTAGCTATTTCTGTATTAGCATGTGCACGAATAGGTGCTATACATTCAGTTGTTTTTGCAGGATTTTCCAGTAAAGCACTAGCCACTCGAACCAACGATGCAGATTGTAAAATCCTAATAACTTCAGATGGTTCGTATAGAGGCGCAAAAGAACTTAATTTAAAAAATATTGTAGATGAAGCTTTAGAAGATTGTCCGGGTGTAGAAAGTGTGTTAGTTGCTAAACGGACTGGCAGTTCTATAAATATGCAAGAAAATAGAGATTTTTGGTTAGAAGATTTGCTAAAAGATGCTTCTGAAGATTGCGCTCCTGAGATTGTAGATGCAGAAGATCCTTTATTTATATTATATACTTCAGGGTCTACGGGTAAACCAAAGGGGATGCTTCATACAACTGGGGGATATATGGTATATACGGCTTATACATTCAAAAATATATTTAATTATACAGAAGATGATGTGTATTGGTGTACAGCCGATATTGGCTGGATAACTGGACACTCTTATATTGTATATGGGCCATTACTTAATGGCGCTACAACCGTAATGTTTGAAGGTGTTCCTTCTTATCCCGATTATGGTCGATTTTGGAATATAGTTGAAAAGCATAAAATCAATCAATTTTATACCGCTCCAACGGCTATTCGGTCTTTAGCAAAACGGAAACTGGAATTTGTAGAAAATAATAATTTATCTTCTTTAAAAGTTTTAGGGTCTGTAGGAGAACCTATAAATGAGGAAGCTTGGCACTGGTTTAATGATAATGTGGGAAAGAGCCAAAGCCCGATAGTAGATACTTGGTGGCAAACTGAAACAGGTGGAATCATGATTTCTCCAATTCCATATGTTACTCCTTCAAAACCAACCTATGCAACATTACCATTGCCAGGAATACAGCCTGCTTTAATGGATGATGATGGAAATGAGCTAAAAGGAAATCAAGTAGGCGGAAGATTATGTATAAAATTTCCGTGGCCCTCTATAGCAAGAACAGTATGGGGAAATCACGAGCGTTATAAAAAAACTTATTTTTCAGATTTCAAAGGAATGTATTTTACAGGAGATGGAGCCATGAGAGATGAGGTTGGGTATTACCGAATAACTGGTAGAACCGATGATGTTATTATTGTATCCGGCCATAATTTAGGAACCGCACCTATTGAAGATGCGATTAATGAACACCCTGCTGTGGCAGAAAGTGCTGTAGTAGGTTATCCGCACGATGTTAAAGGAAATGCACTATATTCTTTTGTAATTTTAAAAGAAACCGGAGAAAGCCGTAAGCGTGAAAATTTAAGGAAGGAGATTAATCAAAATATTTCCGACAAAGTTGGTCCTATAGCTAAACCAGACAAAATTCAGTTTGTTCGAGGTTTACCAAAAACTAGAAGTGGTAAAATTATGCGTCGTATTTTGCGTAAAATAGCTTCTAAAAATACTAGTGATTTAGGAGATACTTCTACTTTACTGAATCCAGAAGTAGTACAAACTATTATAGATGAAGCTTTATAGATAAAAAAATCAAAATCATAACTGAAAATCTTGATTTTCAGTTATGATTTATTTCAATAACGAAGTAATTTTTTAATTCGCTGTTCTTTTAATCTACCTAAAGTTTTTAGAAAAGCGATAGCGGTAATAAAAGCATCACCAATAGCTGTATGCCTATCTTTTAAATCGATATTATAGGCAATCGCTAATTCATCTAAAGTGTAATTTTTATTTGGGTCTATAAAATTGGTAACTAATCGTGTTTTTCGGTATAACACACCGGTATCTAAAACTTTATTTTTGAGTTTGGGTAAGTTATTTCGTTTTAAAGCTGCGTTTACCATATTTACATCAAAACCAGCGTGATGGGCTACGAGAACCGAATTTTTAATATATTTCAAAAATAAACGAATAGCTCGTTCTTCGGAAATAGTTTGAAAACGTTCATGATGGATTAGTCCATGAATTTCAACAGTATCCGGATTAAATGCTTCTTGATCTAGATAAACTTCAAAACTTTCAGCAACATTAATTCGTTTTTTTTTTATTTTAACACAGCCAATACTTAAAATTCGATCTTTATGCTGATCAAATCCCGTAGTTTCTGTATCAAAAACTACAAAAGTGGTATCGTCTACAATTTCTGGTTGTTCTTTATCAAAATAAGAAGCATACTTATTCCAGAAGTCAGGATAATTTTCTGGATTTTTCTTAAACAAATTCCACATTATAGTACTGCTGAGGTTTCAAATCTCATTTTAATTAATTCTTGCAATCCTTTTATAGATTTAAAGGTACGTTTTAATTTCATTTTATCTTCTTTATTCAATTTTGATAGATCTATAAATCGTCCATTATCTCTATTTTCTAAACCTTGTCGAGTTCTAAATTTTAATAAAGCTTTGGAAGCATAACCACATGCGAGGTAAAGTTCTTTATTTTTAGGCTCAAGCTGTGCTAATTTTTCAAAACGTTCTGCTGTATTATTTATATTTTTTACTTTATAATGCAACATTAATACTCGTGCAGCTTCGGTAAGCGGCATAATTGCTCGTTTCTTTAAGTCGAAAAAGTCTTTTTTCTCACCATCTTGTTCCACCAAAAATTGTCTAAAAAAACCTACCGGAGATGGATTTCTAAGAGCAGTAGAGCTCATAACCCGAAGAAATTTATGATTGTTTTCGATTAATTTGAATATATGATCTGAAATTTGATTTGATAACGAGCTATTCCCGTAAGAAATATCAAAATCGAAAAAAATAGAGGAAAGTAAAATCTCATCAGGTCCAGGGTCGGTAATCCAGTGTTTTATTTGAGCTTTCCATTCGCTCAAACTCATACACCATCGTTCATTTTTAGCCATCATATCGCCCGGGCAATACTCATAACCAATAATCATTAAGCGTTTATTGACTTTTGTAGCCAATTGTATAAAATAGTTTCTGGTTTCTTCTAATTTATCTGCCGGCGGATCGGCAAAAATGATTGCATTATCCTGATCGGTTGCTAATAATTGTTCTTTTCTTCCTTGGCTTCCCATGCTTAACCAAGCAAAGTCAACCGGTGTTTGTTCTTGTAATTTAATGACGCATCTTGCCACTACACGTTTAATAGTAGCATCATTTAATTCGAAAATAATTTTAGAAACATGTGTTAACGGAATATTGTTCTCGATATACCCTCGTAATAGTAAATTAATTTTATTCCTGATTTTTTTAAGCTCTTTTGTACTGTTAGATCGCTGAATGGCTTTCATTAAAACCGAAGGACTGTTAGCCTGAGATACCATAATGTCATGATCTGAAAGGATCCCTAAAACAGCCGTATTTGGTGTGCCATCTTCGGTAATACATAAATGATTGATATGATGTTTCATCATTGCTATTTGAGCTTGAGCAATTGTTAAACCTTTTGGGTAACAAATTACCGGAGAATTCATAATAGCAGAAACTTTAGTGTCTATAGAAACACTACCTGTAGCAATAGTATGTCTAAAATCTTGATCAGTAATAATCCCTACCGGTCTATTGTCTTGTAATACTAGTACAGAACCCACTTTTCGTTTGCTCATTATTTGAGCGGCTTGTTTTATTGGAGTTTCTGGTGATGTTGTTACAATTTTTCGTTTTACCGGAGCGGGTTGAAGTTCAAATAAAGGATTATTTGAAGTTTCCAGCATAGGAGTTCCAGATAAAATTTTTCCTTTATTTTCTCTAGCATATGGATTTCTGGTGTTTGTTGCAAAACTTTGTATTAGAAAATTACCAACTTTTTTATTGGCTTCACTTAAAGGTTTAAATCGGGCAATGGGAATACCATAAATAATAGACTCTTCTTCAGCAATTGCATTTATAATATAATTTTCTTGTGCAAAAAGCGGTCGTAAACCAAAAACATCCCCTTCATCACAAGTATCTATCGTTTCGGTATTTTCAGAAGTTATTTTTTGTAATTGTACTGCTCCTTTATGAACGATATAAAATAAATGATGTCCATTTTCACCTTCTTTAAATAATATTTTTCCTTTATCTAAATATATTACTTCAGAATCTTCAGCGATTGTCAATAAATCGTTTTTTTCTAAAAAGTTAAAAGGTGGGTAATCTTTTAAAAAGTCTGCTATTCGGTGTGCAATTGAATTTTTCATATAAGCTTACTTCGACAGAAGCTAAGATACGCAATTTCTATTTTTATAATTCAATTTCGTATTCTTCAATAAGCGATAGCATCACTTTTTCAGTTTCAGAAAGTTTTGTGTAATCTTTGCGTTCTTCATTTTTTACTTTGCTAAAGTAGGGGACAATGCTACCATCTTCATAAGAGTTTACAATTTCAGGATGAACGTAATAGCTGCGGCATACAGCTCGAGTATTTCCTAGTCCACTTGCTGCAGTATCGTAAGCTGTTAAAATTGTTTTTTTATTTTCTTTTTCATCTTCAATATAGCCTAATTCAATTAGCGTTTCAAAAAATATTTTTGAAGCAGACCAAGTTCTAAAATCTTTTGTAGAGAATAATTCACCGGATATTTCGTGAATATAATCGTTAATCATTCCGCTATCAATAGTGTGTTTTTCACCATTTTCATCATAAAATTTAAAAAGTTCCCAACCAGGTATTTCTTCGCATTGGTTTATGAGTTTAATGAGTTTTTTATTTTTGATACTAACTGAATGCTCTACGTTTTTCTTACCTACAAATTCAAATTTTAATTCATCTTCATAAGTTTTAACATGTCTAGAACGAAAGGTTGAAAGACCATAGGTTTTATTTTTTTGGGCATAGTAATCGTTTCCTATTCGGATATGTGTCTCTTCCATTAACCGAATAATGAGCGCCAATACCTTTTTTTTGTTCATTTCAGTAGATTCGAGGTCTCTATCTACTTGCTTTCTAATCTTTGGTAAGATTTTCCCAAAAGCCGACATTTTAAAAAATTTGGTTTCATTTTTTATTTTCGACCATAAAGGGTGATACAAGTATTGTTTTCTGTTTTTTTCATCTCTTCCTACAACTTGTAAATGTCCGTTTTTAAGTATTGAAATTTTCACATTACTCCAAGCAGGCGGAATTACTAATTCTTTAATGCGTTTTAGCTCTTTTTTACGGCTAATACATAAATTTTTTTCAGATACATATATTAAATTAGCCATTTCTGCAGCTTTAGATGGAGAATCTATTATTGTATTAATATCTTCGGAGGAAAGACTCATGTTTCTTTTAAGTGTAAAATTACTTTAAAAAAAATATCGAAATAATAAAGAATTGTGAATTATACTTAATAAAAAACAAAAGCTTCCTTATTAAAGGAAGCTTTTCAAAAAAATAGAATATTATATTAGTCGAAGTAACTAAACGTTTCTCCGTCTTTAATTGTTAGTAAGCTTTCGTAGATAAGTTTAATTACATTTTCTACATCATCGCGATGCACCATTTCTACTGTTGTATGCATATAACGTAAAGGTAAACTAATTAATGCCGAAGCTACACCGCCATTACTATAGGCAAAAGCATCGGTATCGGTTCCGGTAAAACGAGAGGAAGCCATTCTTTGGAAAGGAATGTTATTTACTTCTGCGGTTTCGATTAAATGTTCTCGTAAATTATTTTGGACAGCAGGAGCATAGGTAATTGCAGGGCCAGCTCCAATTTTAGTTAATCCGTTTGATTTTTTATCAATCATTGGAGTAGTGGTATCGTGCGTAACATCTGTCACGATTGCAATGTTGGGTTTAATATGATGGCTAATCATTTCAGCTCCTCGTAACCCGATTTCTTCTTGAACAGAATTAGTAATGTAAAGTCCAAATGGAAGTTTTTTGCCATTCTCTTTTAGCATTTTTGCAACTTGTGCAATCATAAAGCCGCCAATACGGTTATCTAAAGCACGGCATACAAACTTGTCATTATTCAAAATAAAAAATTCATCAGGATATGTAATTACACAACCAACATGTACACCCAGCTCTTCAACTTCTTCTTTAGTAGTACACCCAACATCTATACAGATATTCGATAATTTAGGAGCTTGTTCTTTTTCCTTACTTCTAGTATGTATTGCCGGCCATCCGAATACTCCGGTTACAATTCCTTTTTTAGTATGGATATTCACTTTTCTTGAAGTGGCAATTTGATGGTCGCTTCCTCCGTTTCTAACCACATAAATTAGTCCGTCATCGGTAATATAATTCACATACCAAGAAATTTCGTCGGCATGTCCTTCAATAACAACCTTAAATTTAGCTTCAGGGTTTAAAACAGCTACTGCTGTTCCATAAGTATCGGTAAAAAACTCATCTACATATGGTTTAATATATTGCATCCATAATTTTTGTCCTTTAGCCTCGTAACCTGTTGGGGAAGCGTTGTTCAAATATTTTTCTAGGAACTCTAAAGATTCTTTATCTAAAATACTTTCTTTACTCATATTTTGTTTTATTTAAAGCGAATTTAGTAAGAATTACGTGGAAGACCATCTCAGAATCCTTAATTTTGGAATGATTTTAGTAAGATAGAACCTTAAAAACTGAAAATTTAAAAATTGAGAATTGTTTTTTTTCTTATCGCTTGTTTCCTATTTAATACAGCGAATAGTCAAATAGATAGTTTATCTCAAAATCGAGATACTATTCAGTATATGATTATTTCAGGAGATTCTATAGCTCGCGAGCATATCGATTTAGATGAAGTACTTATTTTAAAACGGTTGCATTTTAAAAATAGTTATGACAGGAGACGTTACCTTATATTAAGAAGGAAAACTAGAAAAGTTTATCCGTATGCTAAATTAGCAGCTGAACGATTGTTAGCTTTAAATAAACGATTAGAAAGTTTAGATTCTAAAAGAGAACAGAGGAAGTATACTAAAATTGTACAAAAATATATTGAGGGAGAATTCTCCGAAGAATTAAAAAAACTAACACATACTGAAGGACAAATTTTAGTCAAATTAATCCATAGGCAAACAGGAATAACTACTTTCGATCTTATTAAAGAGTTGCGAAGTGGTTGGAGAGCCTTTTGGTACAATACAACAGCAAGTTTATTTGAAATATCTTTAAAAGAAAAATTTGATCCTGTTAATAATGAAGAAGATTATATGATAGAAGATATTTTACAGCGTTCATTTCAGAGAAATATACTAGAAAGACAAAAATCAGCTTTAGATTTTAACTTTATTGAACTAGAAGATAAATGGGATGTACTGTAAATTTTAAATTTATTTTGCTCACTGCATTTTTTTTACTATATTTAATATTCTATAATTTTCTGTAAAACAGAATTTTACAATTTATCTTTTATTTTTTTAAACATTTGTATGAGTTAATAGTTGTTTAGGTAGAAAAAGGGTTTATATTTGCACCCGCTAAGGTTTTTAGCGAGGTTGTTTAAGTTCATTGAGAGAGT